>JBKHKF010000173.1:0-6042 GCA_046537745.1 Anaerolineales bacterium
ATAGAACACTTGTTCGCACCCCCATGGTATCAGAACGCCCGTTCTACTGTCAATAGCCAATTCTCAGCCAGTCAGCTCCGAACTACCATTTACCCGCAAGCTTAATCGTGATAGGCTTCTATGACATTGACCCCTCAAGGGGTATGGATCCATTCAAGGAGACATGTTCACCAACCCATTTATCCTCGATAGCATCAGGCTCGTCGCAGTCGTCCTTCTCGTGCTGGCCAATGGATTTTTTGTCGCCGCTGAGTTCTCCCTTGTCAGAGTCCGTAAAACGCGCATCTACGAATTGGTCAGCCAGGGCAACCCTGCTGCTATGTCGGTAGCCCGGGCCACTGAAGACCCCGACAGCGTCATCGCAGCCACCCAGTTGGGCATTACGCTCTCCAGTCTTGGCTTGGGGTGGATCGGCGAACCAGCCTTGTCCCATCTGATTGAGCCAGTGGTCTCGCTCTTTCCAACCACAGCCCAATCGGGCATCTCCCATGGCATCTCGGCTGCCATCGCCTTTGCCATCATCACCTTCCTTCACGTTGTGGTTGGCGAATTGGCGCCGAAATCCATCGCGCTGCAATCACCGGAGTCCACCTCGATGCGGGTCGCCCTTCCCACGCTTTGGGCCGAGCGGATGTTCAAACCTGCGATCTGGCTGCTCAACGGCGCTGGCAACGGCCTTCTTCGGCTGGCCGGCATCGACCCCGCCTCCGGCCATGAATTGCTGCACTCTGTGGATGAACTAAAAATGATCGTCAGCGCCAGCGCAGAAGGAGGCGTCGTCCAGGGCGAAGAGGAGGAAATCCTGCACGCGGTCTTCGAATTCGGCGACACCCTGGTGCGACAGGTGATGGTGCCGCGAACCGAGGTCGTCGCGCTGCCCGCCGATGCCAGCCTGGACGAACTGATGGAACTCGTAGGTGAACAGCCCTTCACCAAGCTGCCCGTCTTTGAAGACCGCATGGACCAGGTGATCGGCATTGTGCACGTCAAGGACGTGCTTCAAGCGCTGCGACAGGATTCCCAAAGTCCCTTGAAAGCGCGCGATTTGATGCGCGAAGCCATCTTTGTGCCCGAGGCCGCCCGGGTAATTTCGCTGCTGAATCTGTTCCGCAGCCGCCGCCAGCACATCGCCATCGTACTGGATGAGTACGGTGGCACGGCAGGGTTGGTCACACTTGAGGACTTATTGGAAGAGATCGTTGGCGAGGTCAGCGATCCCTTCGACGACGAGCCCGAAATCCAATCTCTGGCTGACGGATCCTCCCTGGTTGACGGCCTCGCCTTGATCGAAGAGGTCAATGAGCACTTCAACCTGAAGCTTGACGATCCGGACTACGACACCATCGCCGGCTACGTGCTGGGACGCCTTGGCCGGTTGGCCAAGGCTGGCGATGTGGTCCGGATCGACGGCACCAACCTGCGAGTGGAAGCCATGGACGGCAAGCGGATCGCACGGGTCTCCCTCATCCCCTCAACCGCCAACCGCCGCCGGGTGATGCTCGCCGGCGCGGACACCTCCGCCGACACATAAATGTACGTCGAGGTCGCCGTAAACCTCGCCGGCCCGCGCGGTAGCTTCCACTACCACCTCCCGGACAACACCGAACTAGCTGATTTAGAGCCCGGCCACTTGATCACCGTGCCCTTTGCCGGTCGGCGGGCGCAGGCCGTGGTGCTGGCCCGGGACCAACACAGCCCGGTGGAAGAAACCAAACCCGTCGAAGGGCTGATCGACCCCGAACCGGTGTTGACAAAAGCACAAATCGAGTTGGCTCGATGGATGGCCGACTACTACCACGCCTCGCTAGCGGATTGCGTGCATTTAATGATCCCCTCCGGATTAAGCCAGCGAACGGACAGCCTTTACAGCCTTGAAGATTCGGATCACGCACCACAGGGCAAAGTGGAAGCGCGGCTGCTGGACCAACTGAAACGGCGAGGCCCACTCAGACGCCGCCAGCTTCAGCGATCGCTCTCGCGCATGAACTGGCAGCGAGCCGCCGACCGACTGGTTGACCGCGGTGTTCTCTCCCGCCGCTGGGTCCTTCAGCCACCGAAGGTCAGCGCACGCCATGTGCGCACGGCCCGTCTTGCCCTGCCGCCTGAGCAAGCCCAGGCCGCCTTCCCTGATGTCGGCACAACCGAAGCAACCCTGGATCGGCGCCAGAAAATTCTTCGCGCGCTGATCAACGAAGGCGAACCGTTGGAAGTGACCTGGGTCTACGCCCAGAGCGGCGGGCACCTGCGCGATCTGCGCGTGCTGGAGGAAAAAGGGCTGGTGGCATTGTCCGAGGCCGAAGTGTGGCGGGACCCGCTGGAGCACGTCGAGTACGTGCCCAGGGAGGCACCACCTCTCACCGAGGACCAGGCACTCACCTGGTTCCACATTCAAGAGGAACTTGACGCACCATCGCCAAAGCCGATTCTGCTGCATGGTGTGACCGGCTCCGGCAAGACCGAGCTTTATCTCCGCGCGGTCGCCGAGGTCATCAAGTCGGGGCAACAGGCTATTGTGCTGGTGCCCGAAATCGCATTAACCCCTCAGACCGTTCGTCGCTTCCTCGCCCGTTTCCCGGGGCAGGTCGGCTTGATCCACTCTCAACTTTCCGAGGGTGAACGGTACGACACCTGGCGCCGGGCCCGCACAGGCTCCCTTCCGATCATCGTCGGCCCCCGCAGTGCCCTGTTCACTCCGCTGCCGGACATCGGTCTGATCGTTTTGGATGAATCCCATGACGAATCCTACAAAGAGGAACATCGAGCCCCTCGCTATCACGCCCGGCAAACGGCCGTGGCCTACGCCCATCGGCTGAATGCGCTCTGCTTATTCGGCAGCGCTACCCCTGATGTGGTCAGCCGTCACCAAAGCGAGAAGGATACCTGGATCTATCTGCCGCTGCCCAAGCGCATCATGGGCCATCGGGAGCGCATCGAACGGCAAGCCGAGCGTCTCAAGGTCACCCCGAAGTACCAGGCTGAAGCCGGCCAAGCCCAATCGATCCCCATGCCGCAAGTCAGCGTGGTGGATATGAGACGGGAGTTGCGAGCCGGCAACACCTCGGTTTTCAGCCGGCCGCTCCAGCGCGCCCTTCAAGAGGTGATCGAAGCAGACCAGCAAGCCATTCTATTTCTCAACCGTCGGGGGACCAACACCCACGTGTTCTGCCGGGACTGTGGCTGGGTGGCCCGCTGCCCCCGCTGCGATCGGCCGTTCACTTTTCATGGCAGCAGCCAGACCCTGCTCTGCCATCACTGCGGTTACCGCCGAGCGAATCCCGAGTCGTGTCCAGACTGTGGCGGGGAACGGGTCCGGCATTTCGGCGCCGGCACGCAGCGAATCGAAGAAGATCTCAAGCAGATGCTGCCCGGGGCATCCACCATCCGCTGGGATCACGATACCACCCAGAAAAAAGGCGCCCACGAAATTATCCTGTCCCATTTTCAAGCCCAGCGAGCGCAGGTCCTGGTTGGGACTCAAATGGTGGCCAAAGGGTTGGACCTTCCGATGGTCACCCTGGTCGGCGTGGTCTCAGCCGACACCGGGATTAACCTGCCCGACTTCCGGGCGGCAGAACGTACTTTTCAACTACTGACCCAGGTCGCGGGACGCGCCGGCCGCGGCTTGCTTGGCGGCCGCGTGATCCTGCAAACCTATCATCCGGATCATTACGCTATCCAGGCTGCCAGCCAGCATGATTATCAGCAGTTCTATCATCGCGAACTACAGGAACGGCAGCGCCTGGACTATCCACCATTCCAGCGCCTGGCGCGCTTGGTTTTCCGGCACAGTTCTAACGCACGGGCTGAAAAAGAAGCCAGATCGATGCTGGAGCGTCTGCTCCCGTCGTTGGAATCGGCTGGATTGGCCGATCAGTTGATCGGCCCGGTGCCCTGTTTCTTCCAGAAAGAGCGGGGTGAATTCCGATGGCAGTTGGTAATGCGCGCTCCGGATCCCAGCCGCTATTTACCCGAGGCGCTGCCAGCCGGCTGGACTCTTGACATCGACCCGGTTTCCCTGCTTTAGCGCATACCAGAATCTTTGGAGGTGAATAAAGCCATGTCCGAAATTCGAGCTTTTTTGGAACGCCACCTCGAGGACATCTTCGCAGGCGACGTGGAGGCATACCATCAATCCTGCGCGGAAGACCTGACCATTTACGAATGGTACGTGACACCACACCGGATTGATGGTCTCCCCTTTCATGACTTTATGCTTGAGGAAAGCGCCCGGGACGATACGGCAGCGATGGCCCTCGATCCCGAGCCCGGAGAGAAGGTCACAGGCCGCACTCGCTTTGACCTGGCGAACTACAAGGAACAGGTTTATGGGGACACAGCCGTCTGTTCCTATACCATGCTCATCTCCCAGGCGACCGATAAAGGCGTCAAAGTGCTCAGCTACAACGAAAGCCGTGTACTGGCAAGACTGGACGGGGCCTGGAAAGTGGTCCACGTCCACAAATCGCCAGCGTGGACTGCCCCATTTCAATCCCCCTAGTGCGAGCCAGGTGGCCGTAGCTCACAGCAGGAGCACGCCGGAATGGCGGTCCGCCTTTCTGTCCACCTTGCCCATGATCCAAACGGCTGAGAAACTTTAGAGCCTGACCTCGCTCGCCTGCCTCCGTTGAGCATTGGCACTCAGAGTGTCGAGCGCGCTTGATTGCGTCGCCTCTCGCCGATGGTTTTTGCCGGTTCGACGCAGCAGTGCAGCCGCCTGGGCGTCGATGGCTTTCTGCTGTGGGTGCGGCTCACGTAATTGACTGATTGCATCCTGATTCATTTGCAAACCTCCCGTGCCCTTCGCCCCTCCGGCGACACGCGGGCCACTTTGAATTGATAGATGCAAGATTCAAGCCATCGGCAAGTCAGATGAAGAACGAAGATTTATTACCTGGAGATTGAGGCACAATGAGGCAAGTTAAAAGAAAATGAAGACCACCACGAGGGACATCCGGGGCACCGTTTTCAAAATTTGAAGCGCCCGCCGATCCACTCGAGATCGGATACGAAACGCTTGAAGTCACTATAAACTGTTAGCCGCCGACGTCGTGCGCTTCGTGGTGATCTTCAACAACATCCTATATCGCACCCCTGGGACGCGGTAGGGTCAAGTGTCACGTTCTTTTCCGGAGTTCTTTCAAGCCAACACTGGAAAGGGGCTCAGGTAAAACGATGCTGGCGACGGTAGAGCTGCTCCCGGATGGACTTCACCTGTCGCCGCAGGCCATCGTCCGTCTCAATTAAATCCCCGATCTTGTCGCAGCCATACATCACCGTGGTGTGATCTCGGCCTCCGAGAATATCGCCGATCTCCGGGAGCGAACTGTCCGTGTCCTCGCGGATCAAATACATGGCAACCTGTCGGGGCAACGCCACTTCACGTGAGCGATCCCGGCCGAGCAAGCGATCCGGCTCCACCCCATACTGGCTTGCCACGGCTTGAATGATCTGGTCGGAGGAAGCGGCCCCTTCCTGCGGCAGGAAATCCGCCAGAGAACGTTCGAGCGCTTCTCTGTCCAAAGTCACCCCGCTGAGATCAGCATAGGCCAGCACACGGGTCAGGGCACCTTCCAGCTCGCGAATGTTGCTTTGCATCCGATGGGCGATCAGCTCGAGCAAATCAGGGTCCACTTGGCGGCCAGCCCGCTCGGCTTTCGCCCGCAGGATGGCGAGCCGGGTCTCAAAATCCGGAGGTTGGATATCCGCCGTCAAGCCCCACTCGAAGCGGGAGCGAAGGCGCTCTTCTAAAGTCACCAATGCCTTAGGCGGTCGATCCGACGAGATGACAATTTGCTTCTCGTGTCCGTGCAGCGTGTTGAAGGTGTGGAAAAACTCTTCCTGGGTGGATTCCTTGCCAGCGATGAACTGAATATCGTCGATGAGCAGCACATCAATCCTTCGGTAACGTTCTCTGAACGCGTCGGTCTTGTGGGAACGGATGGCGTTGATCATGTCATTGGTGAACTCTTCAGAGGAAACGTACAGCACCTGCAGATTAGCAGCGCAGGCCGCTTGGCCTATCGCGTGCAGCAGGTGTGTTTT
>JBKHKF010000174.1:0-6027 GCA_046537745.1 Anaerolineales bacterium
CCCTTGGATTGGTATGACGCGCGGCTTTTGGAAGGATCCTGCGCGCTACGAGCACACCTACTGGTCCCGTTGGCCCGCCGTTTGGGTTCATGGCGATTGGGCCATGGTCGATGAGGACGGTAGCTGGTACGTGCTCGGGCGATCAGATGACACTATGAAGATTGGAGGCAAGCGACTTGGGCCTGCCGAGGTTGAAACCATCCTCAACCGACACTCAGCGGTGGTTGAAGGTGCGGCCATTGGTGTCCCGGATCCAATTAAGGGGACGGCATTGGTTGCCTTCTGTGTGCTGACGGATGAGGCTGAAGCCCGGCCGGAAGTGCGCCGGACGTTGCAGCAGTGGCTCCTCGATGAATTGGGAAAGCCCTTTGAACCCCAATCGATCATTTTCCTATCGGATCTACCCAAAACGCGCAATGGCAAAGTGATGCGCCGCATGCTGCGGGATGCCTACCTGGGCCAGGAGCCCGGCGATACCTCGGCGTTGGTTAACCCTCAGGTGTTGGATCAGGTGCGGGCCGTGAGAAGGGCTCAGAAGTAGCCAAGCTGTCGGAGGATATGGAATGAACTTTAAGCTCTCGCAGGAGCATCAGATGTGGCGGGAAGCGGTGCATGGATTCGCCGCTGAGGTGCTCAAACCCAAAGCGGCCGAATTGGACGAGGCGGCTGAGTTCCACCACGAGGCTGTGCCCCAGATGGCAGCGCTCGGACTGTTGGCTATGAATATCGATGAAGAATACGGTGGAGCTGGCATCGACGCGCTGGGATCAGCCATCGCCATGGAAGAGCTGGGCTGGGCTTGTGCTGGCACCGCGCTCTCTTTGGGTGCGCACAACGCGCTGGCCTGTGAACCGATCAATCGCTACGGGACACAGCAGTTGAAAGATGCGTGGCTTCCCGGGTTAGCGAGTGGTGAGGCGGGTCTGGCTGCCCTGGCGCTGACGGAGCCGGGGACCGGATCCGATCTGGCCGGCGGAATCCAAACCCGTGCCAGCTTGGAGGGGGAGGAGTGGGTGATCCGGGGATCGAAGGCCTGGATTACCAACGCCAGTTTGTCGCCGTTCATCGTTACTCTTTGTCGAACAGGTGAAGCACCGGCTTCTAATTCCTTGAGCTTGATTTTGGTGCCCAGCGACGCTGAGGGGCTGACGATCCACGCAAAGGAAAAGAAAATGGGGATGCGGTCCTCGCCGACCCATGCCCTTTCCTATGATGATGTCCGGGTGCCCGTCGATAACGTCATAGGCGAAACCGGCCAAGGACTATACCACGCGTTGGCCGCCTTGGACGGCGGCCGGATTGGCATTGGCGCGCTGTCCGTCGGCCTGGCCCGGGCTGCCCTGGAAGCAGCCGTGGACTATGCCAAGGATCGTGAGACCTTCGGCCAGCCAATATCACAACACCAAGCTGTTCGCTTCATGCTGGCGGATGCCTCGGCACAGATTGAGTCGGCTCGATTAATGGTTTATCAGGCAGCCTGGCTGAAGGATCAAGGTGAGGATTTCACCGGCGCGGCAGCTAAAGGCAAGTTGGTCGCCTCGGAGGCTGCTGAGCGGATCTGCCGTGACGCCATTCAAATTCACGGAGGTTATGGTTATAGCAGGGAGTATCCCGTCGAGCGGATGTACCGGGATGTTCGGTTGATGACCATCGGTGAAGGTACCAGCGAAATTCAACGCATGGTGATTGCCCGACGCATGCTCGACTGAGCGGTCAGCGGAGCGCTGCGGGTAGGTCGTCTCCGTAGTACATTGTTCCCGCTGGCATCACGGAGCTTCCCAAGGAAGGTAGCTCGCCAGTAGAGGGCCAACTTACGCAAAGGACCATTCTATCAACCTGACGGTAAATCGAGCCAAGGAGGCCTTATTCGCCAAAGTACCTGCCGGTAGCCGAAGCGCTCAGATCTATGATCAGTTCTTGTAACTGTGAAGACAATCGTCGTACACACTTAAAGTATGTGTATGAAGGGAGAAGATAATGAGACCTGTCTACGTTGCCTCCGGCGGCGTGTCAAAGTTTACGAAGGCCCGTCCGGATAAAACATTCCAGGCCATTGTGAAAGAGGCCTATGATCAGGCCATCGCCGATATCGAGTTGGATTTCGAGTCCTTCACTGCAATCGTGGATGGCTCAGTGGCTTCCTACTTTTCGGACCATTTCACCCGCCAGTTGATGGCCGGCATTATGGCTCAGGATTATTTAGGGCTATGTCCCAAGCCCAGCCACCGGGTGGAGGGCGGCGGCGCCACCGGCGGCTTGTGTTTTCAGGAAGCCTGGAAGGCCGTCGCTTCAGGGCATATGGATGTTTGCGTGGCTTATGGCTTTGAAACCATGAGCCACGTGGAGACCTGGAAGGGTAATGAGTTCATTGCCTTGGCTTCGGATGTTTCCTGGGATTACCCGGTTGGTGGTTTCTATTCGGGCTACTACGCTATGATGGTCACCCGGCACATGAAAGAGTATGGGACCACGGTCGAACAGATGGCCCACGTCTCGGTCAAGAACCACATCAACGCTTACTACAATCCTTTTGCTCAAAAGAGAAACCGCTATACGGTTGAGGATATTCGCTCTTCGACCATGGTCGCCTGGCCGCTGACGCTGCTGGATATCTGCGTCATGTCGGACGGGGCAGCCTCCGTGATCCTGGCCTCCGAAGAAGGCCTGGAGCGAATTCGCCAGGCGGGCGGTCAGGTGCGGGATCCGTTGGTTAAGATCGGTGGCATCGGCCGCGGCACCGACGCCATGCGGATGGCCGATCGGCCACACGTGGATTATGAGACCTTCATGCGGGATTATGCCACTGAAGCCGAGGCGTCCTCCGACGATACTCGCCAGTATTACCAGGAACTTTGGGACAAGGGAACCCGCTATCCGGGCGTGCACTCCTTCCGGGCTGGTCGAATGGCGGGCAAGATGGCGTATGAGAATGCTGGCATTGTAGATCCCTTGGAGGAGCTCGACTTCGTTGAGCTGCATGACGCCTACACTTCGAGCGAAATCCAGACCTACGAGGACTTAGCCCTGTGCCGCTATGGCGAGGGTGGCCCCTTCGCCACTTCGGGCAAAGCCCATATGCCTGGGATCGAATATGGAATGAGCTACGATCACGGTCCCATCTGCCCGGTCAATCCGTCGGGTGGCTTAATCGCCTGTGGTCACCCTGTCGGCGCTACCGGATTGATGCAAGGCGTCTTCGCCTTATGGCAGCTTCAGGGGACCATCGAAGAGCATTTCGATGATCCAACTTTGCAGCTCGAATCGCCCAAGCGAGGTGCCATCCATTCCCACGCGGGCACCGGCACCTATGTCACCGTCAGCGTCCTGGAAAGGGAGGATGAGTAATGGCTAAGCTCCCGAAGAAACGCCCCGAGACACTTGGTGGCTACGTCGTCCATGGGATTCCTTTCCCCGTCGAGACCGATCCTGACAGCCTGGCCTTCCTCAAGCGGATGGCACCGATCCAGATAGAGCAGGAGTACAGCATCACTTATCTTCACTCCTATGGGCAGGACAGCCCGTGGTTCGCAGCGGCTTCGAATAAACGTCTGCTGGCGACTCGTGATCCCGAGTCGGGTTACACCTATGCCACTCCGCGCGGCCATGACATGTACAGCGGATCTGAGACGGAATGGATCGACATCGGCGATCGCGAGGCCGAGGTCCATGCCTTCACGGTCTGCTACTTTGGCTCTGAGGAATTTCTGGATGAAACTCCCTTCGTACTGGCGTTGATCAAGTACGAGGGTGTCGATACGCTGTTCCTGACGCGCCTATTGGGCGTTGATCCGGAAGCACCCAGCCTCGATTGGATCGGCATAGAGGTTCAGCCCCGGTTCCTTCGAAACAGCAAGCTCAAACCGACGGATGTGTACTTTGTTCCCAAGGAATAGCGCCCACCAGGTGTACGCAGGGAACTCGCGTGGTGGCGTGGTTCGTTAACCGCGGAATAGGCGCACCAGGCACATCCCCCTAAGCTTATGGTTTCCAGATCATGGCACTTAAGAGGGGCGCGTGCGATGTTCGTCATGTGCCCCGCGCATCTTTCTGTGATTTGATTCCGATATCACACGCAATCTGAACAATGCGTGAAGCGGTCTCGAACTAATATGGCGCCGGCCCAGGAGGTTCGACCTTGGCGAAAATTGATTTCTTGGTTAAGGAATTCCTGTCGCAGGAACGGATTGCAGTGGTTGGCGTCTCCGATCAGAGAGATACCGGCTGCAACGCGGCCCATCGGAACTTTCAGAAAGCCGGCTACAAGGTCTTCCCGGTTAATCCCGGGATCTCGAAGTTCGATGGAGCGCCATGCTATCCTGATCTGGCCTCGATTCCCGAAAAACCCCAGGCTGTCTTCATCCTGACCAATCCTGATGTGACCGAGCAGGTCGTCGATCAGTGCGTGGAGCTCGGCGTCAAGCACGTTTGGATGCACTGCATGATGGGAACAAAGCCTGGTTTGGCCAAAGGCATGACCAGCGTCTCACCGAGCGCGGTGGATAAATGCCACCAACAAAGTATTTCGGTGATCCCGGGTAGCTGCCCCAATCAATTCCTGGACTCCGACTTCGGACACAAGGCGATGCGTGTGCTGTGGGGCGCGCTTGGGTTCATGAAAGTCGAGGAACCCAAGTCGGCCGCGACGGCGTAGCGACCCTACTGTCTATTCATAGCCGAGACGATGAGTGAAATACTGGTCACCTATGCAAGCATGGCGGGATCCACCGCGGAGATCGCCGAAGCGATCCCCAAGGAACTCAAGACGGCGGGCGTTGAAGCCGAAGTGAGGCCCTTATCAAAAGCTTCCTCGATCGATGGATATGCCGGAATCGTTCTTGGCGGTCCGATGATCCTGGGATGGGATCGTCGCGCGCTTCGATTTTTGCGACGAAATCGGGAGCACTGGTCGCGGATTCCGGTGGCGGTCTTTGTCAGCGCCATGGCGCTGACAAAGACCGAAGAACCGGCCATAGCCGACACGCGTGCGGTCCTCGATGAGAGATTAATGAAAGCGCCGGCCAACCCGGCCAGCCTTACCCTGCGCGAGCAATACAGCCAGCCGAGCAATTACCTTCGCCCTATCCTCCGGGCGATGCAGCCCGCCAAGCCGAGAACAATCGCTATCTTTGGCGGCCGGCTTCTCTTCGGTAGGCTGCCCTGGTGGGCGATCCCGGTAGCCCTACTTGCCGCCGCCGGCCAAGCTGGTGACAAGCGCGATTGGACTTTGATCCGGGCTTGGGCGGCCGAGCTGCCTAATTCCCTGGAACTCCATCGCGCGTCTGTGGCCTGAGAGTGCCGCTGCGCTCTCGGAAGTAAGGCGTGATATCCCTGCCCCAGGAAGAGTCTTCCCGCTGATTAACATCATCCTGAGGTTTATCGGTTCGCCTGATTGATCGAACGCAACCTCGTCACAAACATCTAGAACACTCGAATTGGTCGCGAGAAGAATAGCCATTCCTTCCAGGAAGCTTGGCTTGGCACTTGTATTCGGAATGCTGCTGCAGGCGATCATCGCCTGCAGCTTCAGCGTCACCACGGCCAATTTCGGCAGCGCTCAGATGGCGCTCGACACCGAGGCCGAGCAGCCGACCACCACCTTCTCGTCGGATGAAAATTTTTACGCGCTGGTGCACCTGAACAACGCCCCCGACGCTACGACGGTCCGCGCTATGTTGGATCGCAGCGGATGTCGAGGGCGCTGAACCGGGGACGATTATCGATGAAGCGGAAATCACCACTGGAACAGGGCAGATTCATTTCAACCTTGAAAACAGCGACCCGTGGCCGGTCAGAGATTATGAGGTTAGCCTGCATATCGACGGCGAACTGGAAGAAAACGCTCGAATTCAGTGCCGAGTGATCGGGCGACGGCCGGGCTGGTATGCGTAAGGTGTGGGCTTTTCATCTCCTCTCAGCCAAACTCGCCTCCCCAAAAGATGTTTCCATTAGCTCAGGATCTGCTTAGAGACCGAGACTGTGCGGGATTCGGAATCCTCGTTGTTGATTTTGGCGCCGATAGAGCTAGAG
>JBKHKF010000175.1:0-6018 GCA_046537745.1 Anaerolineales bacterium
GTGCTGCTCTTCACCTTTCTGTTGATACGGTTGCAGCCTGGCGGGCCTTTTACCAGCGCCTCGCGCGACGTCACGCGGGCAGCGCTTCAGCAACGATATGGCCTCGATAAGCCGCTGCACGAGCAGTTCGGACGATATGCCTTGCAGATCTTTCGGGGCAATCTCGGCCCCATGCTGCAATCACCGCAGTCGGTCAACGATGTGGTGGCGCAGACATTGCCGGTGACCCTGCAGCTGGGTGCGATGGCCATGCTGGTCGGAGTCGTCGTCGGCCTTCCAGCTGGAATCTACGCAGCGATCCACCACAATTCGCCCTCGGACTACCTTGCAACCTTGCTGGCGATCATCGGTGTGTCGGTGCCGACGATGGCCATTGCGCCAGCGCTTGTGCTGCTGTTCGCACTGAGGTTGGGTTGGTTTCCGGTGGCTTTTTGGGGATCCGACCCTCCCTTTTTCCTCGGTCTCTTCCCGGATTTCACGGTGAATTACCTGCGCCATGCCATCTTGCCAGTTTCCACCGTGGGTTTCGGTGTTTCCGCCGGAGTTGCCCGGCTGACTCGTGCCAGCCTGCTGGAGGTGCTCTCGGAGGATTACATCCGAACCGCTCGGGCGAAAGGCCTCTTCGAGCGGCTTGTGGTTTACAGGCACGCGTTGAAGAACGCTCTCATCCCGGTCATCACCATGATCGGCCCGCTGCTGGTTACCATCCTCCCCGGCGTGATTGTTGTTGAGATGATCTTCGCAATAAATGGTCTGGGTCGAAACATGATCGAGGCCATCAGGCTCCGCGAATATTTTCTGTTGAGCTCGAGCATTTTGGTCTTTTCGATCATCATCGTGGCCGGTAACTTACTGGCGGACATCTTGTACGCCTGGTTAGATCCAAGGATCCATTATGAAGAAAAGCATTGAGGGGGATTCGGTGGCGCAGGATAAGGAACTGGGGGGGCAGAGGCGTTCGCGACAGCGGGGGCCCATGTACGATGCCCTCTTCGCTTTCCGCCGAAATCCCGTGGCCGTGGTCAGCGCAAGCTTTTTGATGCTGGTGCTGATCCTGGCGGTGGCGGCGCCATGGATCACCCCATATTCTCCACATATTGGCCATGAATCGGCCCGGAACCAGGCGCCGTTATCCAGCTTTGAACCCCGTGCCTTTGATCTGGAACGCTGCCATTGGTATGGAACTTTCTTGGAAGCGGGCTGCAGCTACTTCCTGCTCGGGAGCGATGTCGGCGGGACGGATCTGTGGAGCCTGGTGGTCTATGGCGCCAGGACCTCGCTGGCCGTGGCTTTGGTGGCTTCTTCTATCAGCCTGCTCTTGGGGATCGCATACGGCACCTTTGCCGGCTATCTCGGCGGTGTCGTCGATGAAGCGATGATGCGCTTTGTCGATTTTCTTTATGCGCTCCCTGCCTTTATCGTGGCTCTCGGCATCCAATCCTTTTTCCGATTCGCCTTTGTGCAGAAGGAGGGGATCATGCTGATCCTCTCGGATCTGAACGAAGCGATGGATGGCCTGCTCTTCTTGTTCATCGCGATTGGGTCCGTAAGTTGGGTTTCCATGGCCCGTCTTTCCCGGGCTATGGTTCATTCCGGTAAGTCCTCCGAATACGTCCAGGCGGCCAGGGCCATCGGCGCCAGCGATAACCGGTTGCTGTTCCGGCACCTGCTGCCAAATATCCTTGGCCCGCTGATCGTCGTTGAGACGCTCGCTATCCCGGGCTATATTTTTCTCGAGGCGACCCTGAGCTTCCTCGGGTTGGGCGTTGGCGCTGTGGGCAGCAGTTGGGGAATCATGATCGCGCGCGGCTACGCCGCTATTCGTTCCCACCCGCATATCATCCTCATTCCAAGTCTGGCCTTGAGTTTTGTGACGATTGCCTTCAACTTTGTAGGTGATGGCTTGCGGGATGCAGTGGATCCGCGTATGGGGGCGACATGAGTCCACTGGGCCGGTAAAGTGCCATAGATGGGGAATTTCCTCCGGTAGAATGCTTTCACTTATGAACAGAATCAAAGCAAAGGGGAAGTGCCATCGCGTAGGGCGGCGCTGGTTGCCGGCGCTGGTCCTTCTCATCGTATTCCAGATATTTCTTTCAAGCTGCGGCGGTCCGCCTTCGCGGCTCTGGCTCCAATCACCCGGATGGAGCCGTGCCGCCTTCCTGGGGAACACCATGGTGGGTGACCCCGCCCCAGTTGCTGTTGCCGAGGATGGACGCGTCTTTGCCTTGTTTTTCAGCCAGCTTGAAGCTGAAGGCCAACAGCCGGAATTATTGTCAGTTGATGAGAACGGTGAGATCGCCTGGCGGACATTGCTTCCTGTGGAGGTGGGGCGCGCCGAATCGCCGAAGCTGATCTTGCAGGGGGAGGTGCTTAATCTATTCTGGCTTGATCAGGATGATCTCTTCTATGCCCAGGCCGATCCAGTGGATGGATCTCTCCTAGGTGATCCGAAGGAACTGAGCGGGGGCCGGCTCATCAGCCATTTCGACGCGGTCCTGGATAACCAGGGCAGGCTGGTGGTTTGGCTGGCGGGACCCAGGCGACAGCCTGGACTCTACCGTCTGCCAGACCTGCAAGGGGAGCCAGTCCTGGTGGATCCACGGGGGATCCGGCCGGATTTATCCCTGGGATCGGACGGCAAAGCCCACGCCTTCTGGGCAAATTACCCAACGGGATTCGGGGAGCTGGAATTCTTTTATTCCCCGGTTCCCACCGACGCGGACGGTTTGCTGGAACCAGTTCAACCTGCTCTCGTCAGTAATCCGCGTATCGGACCCACCAGCGTGCTGCAAGGGCCGGTTGGGGCCGTGACGGAAGATTCGGGTTATTTGTTCTGGACGGTGATTGAGCGGACGGGCATGTCAGCCGGATCGGCAAGCACTCGCTATGTAATCTTTGATCCTTCTAACCCCCAGCTGCAGGAAAAGGATGAAACGCTCTTCGTGCCGGGGGGGTACCGTCTTCCTTATGAGGAGGTGACAGGCGGGCAGTTCGACGCCGGACAGCGGGTGCTGCTGCCGGGCTCCGAGTTGGCCGGCACCAGCTACGTCGCTGACATCGCGCTGAATAACCATCCATCCGGCGAACTCGCCATCGCGGCCAGCAGCCGAGCGGCCTATCTCCGTAACAAGCATGAAATCCAGGTGGGCGTCTCTTACCTCCAGCAGGGAGAGCCCCACAGCTACCAGCTGCTGAGCTTCACCCAGGCGGCATCAGTTCTTCCCAATCTGGAACAGGGACCTGGCGACAGCCTGTATGTGACCTGGATGGAGCGAGGTGAGCTCCCAGGGTTTCTTGTATACCTGACCTCGACCCATCCACCCATGACACAGGGTTTGGCCGAGTTGGATCAGGAAGATGTCGCCCGGTTGACAGCCGATACCGCCTTCGGCATGCTGACGGGTATGCTGATTGCCCCGATAGCCACCTTAGTGGCATTGGTCGTGCCTTTGTTGATCGTCGGTCTGGCCGCGTTCTTCCGTGACGAGGATGAGCCATTGCTGGCTCCGGCCACGCTGATAAGCCTTACCTTATCTTTGGCTGCCTTCTGGACGGCCAAGCTGGGCGTGATACCCACCATCTTTGAGTACATTCCCTTTTCAGCCTGGCTGCCCATGATCCCGTCCTGGTTGGATGATCCACTCCGCCTCGGTGTCCCCATTTTTATCGGCCTGCTGGCGTTCCTGGTCGCCTGGGATAGAACGTATCGACGCCAGGTGCGTTCGCCAATCTACTTCATCCTGATTTACGCAGCCATCGATGGCATGCTGACGGGGGCAGTCTACGGCCTTCATTTCTACGCGGCCTTCTAGCGCCACAGGTCAGAAGCCTTACAGAGGGCTGCGCTGAGCCAGGCTATGCTTATTGTTATGAATAAGCGCAGGATCTTCTCGGTCTGGATAGGTTTCATCCTTCTGGTTTTTGCGTTCATGCTGTCTGCTTGCGCGCAACCTGACGGTGAACCGCTGGTCACTTCCTCTAGGACCCCCGCTGCTTCTGTTCCTCAAACTACCACAGAGGCGTCGCCTACCAGCAGCACGTCTCCCACGCCGACGCCGAGGCCCTACAGGCTTCAGCCAGGCGATTTGCTGTTAGCAGCCAGCGAGGATGACATTCCGGCGCTGGATGTGGAAGATGCGGATTTTGTCCCAGCTGAAGCCGGCAATCGGGAATGGGATGTGGATGAACTAGTCGTGGGCCTCGAGCTTGATGGGCATGCGCGGGCCTACCCCGTTCGGCTCCTGAGTCTGCATGAGGTCATCAATGACGAACTGGCAGGTGTGCCTGTAGCGGTGACATGGTGCCCGCTATGTTATTCGGCCATCGTATTCGATCGAAGGGTCGAGGGGACAACGCTCACATTTGCGGTCTCCGGCTATCTGCTTGAAAGCAATCTGGTGATGTTCGATCGACAAACGGGCACGCTGTGGAGCCAGTTGCTGGGCCAGGGAATCCGCGGAGCCCATCGAGGTGAGTGGCTGAAAATGTATCCATCTCAGGTTACGAGTTGGATGGCGTGGCAGGAGCGACATCCTGAGACGGAGGTTCTCTCGGCAGCTGCGCTGGGTCGAGATGCGGAAAAGCTGATCGATCCCTATGTCGGCTATTATTCAAGCGGCGTATCCGGTCTGAGCGCGGGAGGGGTCAGCGACGACAGGCTGGAGGACAAGGCATTAGTCGTCGGACTTGAGGCTTCCGGGGAGGCGGCAGCCTATCCTCTCCGTGAACTGAAGGAATTGGGTTGGATTCAAAGCGAGGTTGGAAATGTTCCCGTGCTGATGGTGTATGATTCGGATCTGGAAGCCCCCTTTGTTTACTCTCGTGAATTGGCCGAGCAGGTTCTGGATTTTGAGCTGGCGGGGGAACCCGGGATTCTGGCTGATCAGCAAACTCAATCCCGATGGCGTTTGAAAGAAGGTTTCGCCATCAGCGGTCCATTGGAGGGGGAAGAACTTGATAGGATGCAGGCCAGGGTCACCTTTTGGTTCTCCTGGGTGGGGCTCCATCCAGGAACAAAACTGTATGAGGCCAATGATTAGGAGCGGGCATGCGTAAGGCAACAGTACTTTTCATTCTTGGTTCACTGATTCTTGCCGCCTGCGGTGGCGCCGCCACGCCCGAGGTCATTCAGATCACAGCCACACAGCAGCAGGCGCCGGAAGCCACCGAGGTGCCTCCGGAGGCGACGGCTACACCCAAGCCGCTCGTTGGCCCGCAGGCCACCGCCGCCGCCCTGGCCTCCAGCATCACGCTGGCTGTTCCGACAAAGGGCCCTGAAGCTGACGATTACCCGGCCATGGTGGAGCATGCCTGGCAGATGGTCAAAGAGAATTACTACAGCGATGATTTCAACGGCGTGGATTGGGATCAGGTGCTGGTGGAATATCGCCAAAGGGCGGAAGACGTGGAAAGCCAGGAGGAGTTCTGGCGGTTGATGGATGAGTTCATCAGCCAGCTGGGCGACGACCATAGCAATTTCCGCACCCCAGCTGAGGTGGCGGCCCAGTACGGGGGCGGCAGCCTCACAGGACGGCCATTCTCGGGCATTGAAATGTGGCCGCCGCCGGGGCGGCCGCCAGAATTCCTTCGACTCTGGTACGTGTGCGAAAATGGCCCGGCTGCCAGCGCTGGCCTGGAGCGGGGGGACCTGGTGCTGGCCATCAACGGCGAGACAGTGGACCTCACGGGCGATGTCGATGTCCAGGCGTTGAGCCGGACCATCATGTTCGGCGAAGAGGGTGATCGGGCGCTGACGCTCACCGTTCAGCAAGGTCCGGATAAAGAACCGCGGGAGGTCACGCTTGAGCTGGGCGGCGCTTCCGGTTGTTATGGTTGGGGTTCCGAGGTCATCCAGGATTCACCCCGGATTGGCTATATTCGAGTCGCCGATTTCGATCGCGGCTCGGACACCCGTCTGATGGATATGATCGAAGCCCTGGAGGAGGATGCCCCGCTGGAAGGGCTAATCCTGGATATTCGGCATAACCCAGGCGGAAATTCGGATGAGGATATCTC
>JBKHKF010000176.1:0-5954 GCA_046537745.1 Anaerolineales bacterium
GCGGCCCGTTCGGACCGCCCTCTTGTTAATTTGCTATTGGACTCCTAGAAACCGCTATAGTTCCCAGTCCTTCAAGATCTGATGGGTCTCTTCGTAATGCTCGGTTTCATCTCGGACAATGTCTTCAAGCGCAACCTGAAGACCCTTGTCGCCATATTCCTCAGCTTCTTCCGCTCGCTTGGTGTAGTCGCCAATAGCTTGCTTCTCCGCCGCCAAGACAGCTTCGAGCATATCGTGATTGGTCTTTGCGGGCGGCACAGGCTTCGCTTCCGTGGTGGGTTCTCCACCCAAAGCGACAATCTTGCCCGCTAAAAATTGAGCGTGCATTGTCTCATCCGGGATCTCCGCGTTGAAGAAATCCGCCAGTTGGGGGCGATGGGGGCCAGAAGCTTTAGCAGCGTACGTCAAATACTGCTTGATCGCCATCAATTCTCCGGCCAGATCCTTGTTCAAGTTCTCAATAAGCGTCTTCTTATCCAACGTTGCAATCCTCCTTATTGAAGAGCTCGATCCAATCCTACGAGCTTTGAGTTTACTAATTATCATTGTGTCATTTGCTCATTAGACCTTCATTAGAAGGTCCTATTTATCCACTTGAACAGGGGCGTGTATAATCCGCAACAATGCCAGAGCTACCTGAAGTTGAGACCATCGTCCGTCAACTCAAGCACGGCCACCAGGGAGCCCCCCCTGTCCTGGGCCGTGTCATTAGGGATGTTGAGATCCATTGGGCGCGCCACATCGCTGAACCGGAGCCAGAGCTATTCCAGAAGAAAGTTTCGGGCAATCGGATCCTGAATCTGCACCGACGCGCCAAATACCTTGTTTTCAGTCTCGAACGCGGTACCATGCTGATCCATTTGAAGATGACAGGCGATCTCACGGTGCACCCTGATGAGGAACCACTTGGCAAGTACGATCATACGGTCTTCCGCTTCGATAACGGTTGGCAGTTGCGCTTTAGCGACGCGCGTAAGTTCGGCAAAATATATTGGCTCCAGGATCCAGAATCTCTGCTCGGCAAGCTGGGGCCAGAGCCGCTGGAAGCCGAATTCACGCCCGGTGTGCTGCGGGAGCAGTTGGAAGGGCGGTATCGGGCTATCAAGCCGCTTCTGCTCGAGCAATCATTCGTCGCCGGCTTGGGAAACATTTATGCGGATGAAAGTTTACACAAAGCAGGCTTGCACCCGCTCCGTCCGGCTGATCAGCTTGATGAGCAGGATATCAATGCCTTGTGGAAATCCATTCGAAGCTCCTTGAAACAGGGGATCGCTCGCCACGGCACAAGCCTGGACTGGGTTTACCGGGGGGGCAACAATCAAAATTACCTGCGCGTTTATGGACGGGAAGGTGAACCTTGCCCGGACTGCGGCACCACGATTGAACGAATTGTAATCAGCCAGCGGGGGACACATTTCTGCCCGCAATGTCAGATGGAAGGCGAATACTCATGAACATCGACAACCAACTCCTTCTGGGGATCGTGTTCATTACGGCCGGCGTGGCCATGGGGCTCCTGGCATATGCCGCGTTCCTCAACCGGCAGCAAGAGGGGGAGGAGGCCATGGACCTAGAGCAAGAGCCTCAAATGGATCCGCTCGAACCACCCATTGAGGAGATGGATGAGGCTCCGCTGGCTTCCGAGGCCGGCGAAGAACCCATTCCGCCAACTTCAGCCCCTGAACCGCTGGCTGAGGCTGAGCCGGTCAGCGGAGCGGAGGCGGATCAGGTCGAGCCCGAGGCGCCCTCTGCCGCGCCCGCCCCAACTTCGATCCCCGGGCCCAGCCCAACCATGCCCGCCGCCGTTGACCAGCCGGCCGTTCTGGTGGACCGTGACAACACCACCAATCGCCTGATGATCAAAGTGGATGATCGCGTCTACAAATCGATGGAGCAACTTCAGGAATCTGAGGATTGGCCGAAGGTAACCGATCTCTTCAGTGATCTGCTCGCGTGGATGATCAAAGGTGAGAGCGCAACCCCCGAGGCAATGGAGCAAGAAGAAGATCAGCCAGGGAAGCCGGGATCCATGGTCCAGCAGATCAATGACATCCTTGGGGAGAAGTTGGCCGACCGTGATTCGGGCCCCCAGGCAGTGCGCCTGATGGAAGGTGTCGGCGGCTCGATCCGCGTATATATCGGCGTGGAAAGCTACTCCATTGATGAGGTGCCCGACGAAGAGGTCAAAGCTCTTATCCGCCAGGCCGTGGCGGAATGGGAAGCGCGTCAGTAAGCTTCTCGGCCTCAGCGACAGGCTCCACCTTCAATTTCCCATCCTGTGAACTCAGCCGACCCACCGGCGTAAAGGGGTCATGCTGGAAAAAGAGCCAGGCCTGGTGATCCACGGCCCACTTCTGCCAGCGCCCCTTGGTCTTGATGTTTTCCAAAGGAAGGACATCGTAGGACGGCAGCCAGGCGGTCTTGGCGAAATTAATGGCGTAGGAAGCCATGTCCGCCACAAACAAGCCTCGCCAGTCACCTGATGAAATAAGGACGGATTGATGGGCCCTGGTATGACCAGGGGTCACCACACAACGGAGATGGCGATTAATCTGCGTGTCACCCGCCAACAACCGGAATCGACCAGCTCGGACGATCGGGGTGAAGTTCTCACTGAAGTAGGTCCCCCGGGTACGGGCATCCGGATGACTCGCCTCCGCCCATTCTGTCCGCTGGACCCAGTAAGTCGCGTTGGGAAAGCGGGCCAGGACCCCCTCATCAACTGAGGCCGTGTTCCCACCGCAGTGATCCCAGTGCAAATGAGTGTTAATGACATGGTCAATGTCTTCCGCGCCCAATCCCAGACCCGCCAACCCTTCCAGGAGATCGCCCGTAGCCCGCTCCAATCCCCAGCGTGCGCGTTCCTTTTCGGATAGCTTTGGTCCAAGCCCGGTGTCCACCAGAATATTCTCGCCGTTAGATTGGATCAACATGCACGTGAGACATTGCGGGATCTGATTATTTTCATCCGGCTGAAAATACGGCTCATACAGCACGCGCGGCACCAGACCAAATGGTCCGCCGGCGTCCACCCACACCAGGCCGTCGGAAATTAAGTGAAGTTCAAGGTCGCCGAATTGCATCTACCCTCCCATCCCCTTGCCCTGCTGAGGAACGGTCGGCTCAGTATCCGGGGCAAGGCCCAACCATCTTTGATACTGCTCTTCCAGCTGATGGCGCTGCTTCTGCGGCAAAAATGCCGCCTGAGCACCAGACAAAATTGATCCCCGCAGGCTGTCAAACCCGAGCTGAAGGTGTCGGCGAGCGAGCTCGTACTCACGAGTCAGCGATGTTTGCGAAACCGAAGGGTCATCGGTCCCGAGACTCACCTGTATCCCGGCCGCGATCATCATAGGGAGCGGGTGATCGCCGATCGAGTCAACCACCCCGGATTGCAAATTACTGGTCAGACAGACGATAAAGGGGACCCTCCGGTCCCGGGCCATCCGCACCAGTTCCGGATCCTCCATGCTGCGAACACCGTGTACAATCCGGTCCGCCTCCAAATGATCCAGCGCGAAGCGGACCGAATCCGCGCCTGCCCATTCACCCGCGTGGATCGAAAGGTTCATGCCGGCGGCGCGCGCCTCCTTCATCAGAGAAATGAAGGGCGCCGCGCTGTAATTCGTCTCGTCGCCGGCCAGATCAACACCTACGATGCCCATGTCTGACAAATCCGTTGCAGCCCGAACGGAATTTTCTGCAACCTCCAACGGTTCATGCCGATTCAAACTGACGATAAACCGCAGGTTCATGGGTAAATCTTCGGCGGCTTGGCGGCCAGCTTCACACACCCATCGTGTCACATCTTCGGCACTCCCACCCGACTCGGCGGCTAAAGCAGCAGGAGTCAGATGGAGTTCCAGATAACGGATGTTGTCCTCCGCTGCTGCTCGGACGGCAGAAACCGCTACCTCACGGATCACTGATTCATTCTGAAAAACTTTGCGAAGGGCTGAGAAGGGGGCCAGAAAATTGGAAGGCGTCCGTGGATCCGAAGGGCCAACGGTCAGCTTCTGCAATAGTTGGTCGCGATCCGAGGGTAGCGGCACCTGGCCCTGGGAGACGAGTCGTTGAACGACATCGATAGGAATCGATCCTTCGAGATGTCGATGGAGATCGATTTTTGGAAGCAGGTGAAGGTCTTGCTCAGGGTGGTTCGAGGTCTGTTGCACCGGGCCTCCTGAGTACCCATAAAACGGAACGGGTGATCAGCGCCGCTCGCGGGATTATCGGCGTCGACGTCTGCGGCGCCGCTTCGAACCCATGGAGGAGGCCTGCTGGGCGGCTGCTTGGGCGCTGGCCGCGCGGGCCGTGGGTGCCGCCACCGTTTGTGCCTGGGCGACTTGCTGTGTGCGGAAGAGACGGTGCACCACGCCGCCGCGAATTTCCGCCAGCAGCTGTTGGAACATATCGAAAGCACGGCTCTTGTATTGAACCAGCGGATCTCTCTGACCGTAGGCCTCCAGCCCGATCGAGGTCCGAAGCGCTTCCATCTGAGTCAGGTAATCCACCCATAGCTGATCCCCGACCGAAAGAATTAGCTGTCGGTAAGAATCCGTAAGCAGCGACTGGCCGATCTGCCTCACAATCTCGTCCTGGGTATCCTCCTCAAGATTGGCGATGGGACCGCCCTCGGCCAATTCCTCAAAACGTTCCGCACCCAAGGACCGGCGCAGGCTGCCCTGGAGCTTGTCCGACAGATCCATCAAGCCGGGGCTGGCCGACTTGCGCAGTTCGGCGTCGCCGAGTGAGTAATAAAGGGTTTCCTGCGCCGCTTCAAGGTGCTCAAGCACGCGCTGGCTCAAACTGACGGGCTCTGCTTCGTCGATAAGTTCGGCGGCAGAGAAAGCATAAGAAAGCCGGGCGATGATGGCGGATCGACGCTGGTGCGTCTTCTTGTCAAAGATCATCCGCTGCCCGTAGCTCATCTGGACCAGGGTGCGGATGATCAAAGCCTCATCCACCTCCTCCTCACGGCCGAGCATGTTCTCCAGATCGCGGTTGATTTCGTCGAGCTGCCGTTCGATCCGGGCCTGCCAGACCTCGTGCAGGGCGTCTTGCAAGCGATCCGCCGCTTCATCCCAATCGATGGGGATGCTGATCCGCTTCTCCAATTCAAGACTCTCGCCAATCCGGCGCTCGATCGTTTGGATCAGACCTGCCCAAATGCGCAGACCCAGACTGGCTTCAACCAGCTCGGGCACTTTTTGTCTGAAGGTATGCGGGTCCTCGGCGATGCCCTTCTCGCCAATCTCGTCCAGCTGGATTTTCATCCCGGCGGCGGATTCCACCGCCTGTATGAGCCGGCGGGCATCCGGCTGACGACCGATTTCCTCGGCTTCCATAATGGCGCCGTCGATTGCAATCTCGGCCATGTCCACACGCTGCTCGGTCTGATCATCCAATCGCTCCACTGCAGCGGAAAGCTGATTGTCCACCGTTCGGGCCAGATGGTCGAATTGAGCCTGCAGCGCATCTCGGGCGATCTCCAGCAGTCGCTGATGAAGGTCATCTGCCTCATCCACGCCCTCCAGCTCATCCATCAACAATTGAAGCATGAAAGAGGGATATGGATCCTCGGAATTCAGGTTCAGGGTCGGCTGAGTTTCCTCCAGCCAGGCCAGCAGCTTCCATGGGCCTTCGGGATCTGCCAATGCGGCCTCGACGTGATTCTCCACCTCCGTGGAGAGCATGGAATGCACGTCTTCCAATAGGTCATCCTTGGAGAAGACGCGATTGCGCTGGGAATAGAAGATCTCCCGCTGCTGATTCAGAACATCGTCATATTCGAGCAAATGCTTTCGCGTATCGAAATGGGCGCCCTCCACCCTGTTCTGCGCCTGCTCGATCGTCCGATCGACCATTCCATGGGCTATGGGCACCGCATCATCGATGTTCAAACGCTGCATCAGTCCCGCCACCTGGGCACCGCCGAACAGCCGCATCAGCTC
>JBKHKF010000177.1:0-5933 GCA_046537745.1 Anaerolineales bacterium
CTCAGAAGGAACGGGCAGAACAGCAAGAAGAGGAAAGCTAGCGCTCGTCAGCACCGGGGGCCGGGAGATCCCGGCCCCTTTTTCGTTTCAGGAGAACCATGCCGGAATCGTGGCAGCCGATCGGTTTCATCAGCCAGGAAATCTCCGTGTCCTATGAGAAACCCCCGGCGCTGAAGAAGAAACCGGATGCGCCCCAATCCTTCGAATGGGATGGGCAGCAGTTCGAAATCGCGGAGGTCCTTTCCCGTTGGTTTGACTATGACCGTCGCGGGAACCTGGCGCGCAATATGCAGGAACACAACCTGCGGGAAGCTCAACGGCGGGGATCCTGGGGGGTCGGCCGTTTTTACTTTCGCGTGCGCACCGCAGGGGGAAGAGTCTTCGATCTCTACTACGATCGTGCCTCCGAGGAAGCCGGAGATCGAGCCGGCCACTGGTTCCTATGGCGCGAGCTCGCCGAATCTACTAACGAGGAAACATCGGCGGAAAGCTAGCTGGTTGGGGAGGCCTCCATGGCCAGACCCATACGGCGGAAGAGGCGAGGGGCGACGAAAGTGATCCAATAGCCGACCACGGCATAGCGAGCGTAGCGCCAGAGATAGGCGAACGCCGATCCCTCCGACGGACCTAATAGATCCAACCCGAAGAACAGCAACGACACCCCAGCCACGCCCACAGCGAATCGGGCAGTTCGCAGGATTAGAGCACCCTTCGCATGGATTCCGCCCGATCGATGCAGTTGCCATGCCCCAAGTGGAAATCCGAGCAGCAAACCAGCCAGGGATACGAATCCATCAAACATCCGGGGGTCTGCCATTGCGCCTTCCGGCGCGGCTTCAGCAGCCAAGGCCATCCAATCGGCGGGCAGCGCCTGGCCCAATGAGGATTGCCAAATCAGCAGACTGATGAGGAGGGATCCAAATGAAACTCCAAGGATCGATAAAACCTGAAGCAAAGGTCGCTGATGCTTAAACCAGCGCCAGACAGGCTCCTCAAGCCAGAGGAATACCAGCAGCAAGAGCGCGCCGGCGATCAAACCGCCAATCGCATCCTGGGGAAAGTGCATTCCGAGGTAGAGGCGCGAAATGGAAATCAGCAGGATCAGGATGATGGCGCCGGCGTAGGCCCAACGGGTGCGCAGGCCGTGGGCGAGACGTCCCCAGACGGTCACGCCATTCTGGGCATGTCCTGAGGGAAGCCCAAAGGAGGTTTCAAAGCTGTGGGTTTCCACCCCTGAGCTGACCCAAAAAGGTCGCGGCAGCGCAAAGGCCAACTTTAGCCAACCATTCGTCAGCGCGCTGGCGATCAGGATGAGCCCAAGCCGGAATCCCAGTGCATAGTCATAACACCACAGCACGATGGGCATGACCAGCAGGTAAAAGGGCTCTGTCCCAAGTTCGCTGATCCATTCCATGGGCCCAACGAGCCAGGGCCCCCAGGCTTGAACGGCTAAAACCCAATCGAGGCCAATTTCAATCCAGTTTGGCATGCTGTTATCCCTTCGATGCGAGACCGCGCCCGGAAATGCGTTCGATGAAGCTGCTGACTTCGGCAAAGACCAGGTCCCGTTCGATGTCCAGCGTGATTACGTGCCCGCTCTGCTCCAGCCATACGGTCTCCACCTCACCGCCGGCCAGCGAGCCCGCGATGGCGGGCATCGCCTCCGCAGTTACACCATAAGACCCATCTTTTTTCGACTGCATCAGCAGCGCAGGCGCGTTGATCCTGTTTAAGGATTGTCGCATCATCGCCAGCAGGTCCTTCAGTTCGGCGACACCATGGACCGGGTAGTGGCGATATGCGAAATGCATGTTCTCCATGGAGGGGTCCTGCCAATCGCTTTCACCCTTGCGCACACGTTTCCAGAATAGGCTCAGCGGACGCAGCAGGCGTAGTCTCGGATCCTCGGGAAGCTTATACGGCGTGGACAGGGCCACCACGCCGTCCAGTTCGAGGCGTGAGGCCAGAGTTAGCGCCAGCACCGCTCCCATGGAAAGGCCAATCAGAAAGAGGCGATGGCAATTCGGCTTAAGCATGTGGTAACCATCCTCGGCCGAAGCTAGCCAGTCCCGGAATTTCGCGCGCTCTATATCCTGTTCTTGTGTTCCGTGGCCGTACAGACGGGGTCCAACCACCGTCCGGCCCCTGTCCGCCAGATGTTGTCCCAGCAGGCGCATTTCGGAAGGGGAGCCAGTGAAGCCGTGGATGAGAAGGCAGCCAATTTCATCGCCAGGATGCAGAAAGGGTTCTGCCAGCGGTTCAATCACCTGATTCACGGGATTACCTGTAGTTCCCGGGATAATTTCGTCAGGGTTCGAGAGCCGGTTTCGGTGGTGATGACATCGTCCTCAATGCGTACTCCGCCGACCCTTGAAATGTATATCCCCGGCTCGATGGTGAAAGCCATGCCGGCCTCGAGCGTTTCCATGTTCTCTGCAAAGAGGTAAGGGGCTTCGTGAGCTTCCAGTCCCAGGCCATGGCCCAGGCGGTGGATAAAGCGTGGGCCGTAGCCAGCCGCTTCAATTATCAGCCGAGCTGCTTGATCCACTTCACCGCAGGGGACCCCCGGGGCCGCGCGCTCCCTGCCGGCCTGGTTGGCCTCGAGCACAGGTTGATAGATCGCCTGCATCTGGTCGTCGCTGTCATCCAATGCAAAGGTTCGGGTGATGTCCGAGCAATAGCCTTCAAAGCGAGCGCCCCAATCAATCAAAAGAAATTCGCCACCGGCAAGCTGGCGGTTTGATACGCCAGCGTGCGGTCGCGCGCTGTTAGGACCGGAAGCAACGATGGGTTGGAATGGTAGCTCCCCCTCGGAGCCGTGCCGGAGAAGTTGGGTCACGAGCTCCGCGTTCAAATCACGCTCCGTCATCCCCAGCTGGATCGAAGGCAGGGTTGCCCGCATGGCCGCCTCCGCAATTTCCGCCGCCCGCTCCATCGCCCGGATCTCCGTCTCGTCTTTGATCACTCTGAGCTCACGGATTATTGAGCTGGCCGACGTGATTTCAGCCGCCCCGGCGGCTTGCAGCAGCTCAAACTCGGAGAAGCGGAATTCGAGCGGCTCAACGCCCACGGTGGATTGGGATGTGAGGCCAGCCGCCTTCAGCGTTGCCTTTAGGGAATCGACCCGGCCGGCTGGGCCCTCGCCATAGGTGAACGTCTTCATTTCCAGCGGACCCGCCTCGGCTTTCTCCAGCTCCAATTCGGGGAGAAAGAGCACCGGTTCGTTGGACCTGGGGAACAGACCAATGATCGGTCGCTCCATCAGATGGAAAGAAAGGCCGGTCAAATAATACAGGCTGGGGCCCGGGATCAGAGCGAGTGCGTCCAGCTCCGTTCGGTCCAATAATCCGTGAAGTCGCTGCAACCGCGCTTGATGCATAAATGCCTCCGATCGATCGCGGGCTGATTATAGCTTGACCTTCAGCCGGCTCAAACCCGGAGAAATGTATGGAGAATCTCATGGCACGTGGACTTCTCTGGCCTGCCGCTGCGGCAGCCGGCTGTATTCAAGGGCTGAAATTGACTGGGATATAATGACCATCATCAGTAAAGGGAGAACCAGAAGGGATGATCGATGGAATTGAGCGGCAGCACCGAGATTGATGCCCCACGCGAACGCGTCTGGAATTTTCTGACTGATCCGAACGAGGTTAGCAAATGCGCGCCAGGGCTGGAATCCATGGAGGTCTTGGAGGAGGGGAAGAAGTTTCGGGCTGTTGTGTCCGTCGGCTTCGGTTCGATGAAATCCCGCTTTTCCGCGGATATCGAATGGCTCGAGCTGGATGAACCTGATCGAGCCAAGATGAAAGCCCATGGCACGGCTCCAGGCAGCACAGCGGACGCTGTCAGTGAGATGCTCCTGAGCGAAACCGAATCGGGTGGCACGAAGCTGGATTGGTCAGCGGATGTCTCCATTCAAGGGACCATCGCCAGTCTCGCATCACGCTTGATGGGCAGTGTCACCCAGCGTCTGACTGGTGAATTCTTCAACTGCGTTAAGAAGAACGTCGAAGAGTAGCAAGCTCAATTGATGGCCGACGTCGGATCGGACCCCTCCGCTTACGATTCCATCGACCAGGTGCAGGATGGGCTGCGTGGTCAGCAATATATCGCGGAGCGCAGTCTGGCCACCGCGATCTATTTAGCCATGAAGCTGCGTCGACCGCTCTTCCTCGAGGGGGAAGCTGGTGTCGGCAAGACGGAGGTAGCCAAAGCGGTCTCGCAAATGCTGGGGGCAGAGCTGATTCGCCTCCAGTGTTACGAAGGGCTCGATGTCTATCATGCGGTGTACGACTGGAACTACACCCGCCAGATGCTCCACATCCGGCTCATGGAAGCTCGGGGAGAGAAAACAAGTGAGGCCGAACTCTTTGGCCCTGATTTCTTGCTTAAGCGCCCGTTGCTCAAGGCAATAGAGAGCAAGGAGGGGCAAGCCCCTGTCCTCCTGATCGATGAGCTCGATCGTAGCGATGCCGAGTTCGAGGCCTATCTCCTGGAAGTCCTCTCGGATTTTCAAATCACCATTCCCGAAGTCGGTACCATCCGTGCGGATCAGCCGCCATATGTCATCATCACCTCCAATCGAACAAGAGAGGTTCACGACGCGCTCAAGCGTCGCTGTCTTTATCACTGGATCGATTACCCAAGTTATGAGAAAGAACTGAGCATCGTCACAACCAAAGTGCCCGAGGCCAGCCAGCGCCTGGCGGAGCAAGTCACGCGATTTACGCAGGCACTCCGGCAGGAAGCGCTCTTTAAAGTGCCGGGCGTGGCCGAGACGTTGGACTGGATGGCGGCGCTGGCTGCGCTGGATCAGCAGCAATTGACTTCTGATGTTGTTGAGAACACATTGGGTGTGCTTCTTAAAACCCAGGAAGATATGGAAGCGATTCGGGGCGATCGCCTGGAATCGCTGATGGCGGAGGCCGAGGTTGCAGGCTGAATATATGCCATTCAAGGGGAGCTTTGTCCCTAACCTGGTTCGTTTTATCAATTTGCTCCGCCAGATCGGTCTGCCAGTCGGCAGCAGCCATCTGCTGGTCTGGATCGAGGCTATGACCCACATTGATTGGCGAGATCCAGAGCTTTTCTACCACACGGCGGAAAGCGTGCTGGTGAGCCGACAGCAGGATTTGGCCCTCTTTCGCCGCGCCTTTCAGGCATTTTGGTGGGATCGGGGACCGGCGTACGTCCTGGAGCGACCGGCTGGCAGCCCGGAAGCGGATCAGGAAGTTGAGGGGACTCATCCGCTTGCACCTGACGACGCGCCCCTCCAGCTCGAGGAGCGACACGCAGGCGCTGATCACGTCGCCGATCTGGCAGCCCTCCGCTACAGCGCTAAGGAGCGTCTTTCTGAGAAGGATTTCGCTGAGTTGAGCGAAGAAGAACGATCCGCCGTGGAAACCATGCTGGCTGAATTCAAGATCAAGCTTCCCACCCATCGGACGCGGCGCTTTAAGCATGGAGAGGGAACCCGGGTGGATCTTCGACGGTCGCTGCGGGAGAACATACGGCACGGCGGCGAATGGCTGCACTGGGCGCGTCAGCAGCGCAAGCGCAAAAGGCGCCCCCTTGTCATTCTGGCGGATATCAGCGGGTCGATGATGGCCTACAGCCGGCTTATTCTGCTTTTCACCTATGCCATGTCACAGAGCTATCAACCGGGGGTGGAGGCTTTCCTGTTTGGAACCCGGCTGACTCGTATCACGCCGGCCTTTCGCCATCGAGTGAGCCGGGAGGTGCTGGCGGAGATGGCGGCGCTGGCGCCCGATTGGTCAGGTGGAACGAGGATCGGCCAATCGCTGCGGAGCTTTAACATGAAGTGGGCTCGCAGAGTCCTCAGCCGGCAGGCGATCGTCCTGATCGTGAGCGACGGCTGGGATCGCGGCGACCCCGACCTGCTCAGGACGCAGATGGCTCGGCTGCAGCGGAGC
>JBKHKF010000178.1:0-5930 GCA_046537745.1 Anaerolineales bacterium
TACCAATCCAAGGGCCTTTGATCACCAATTCTCCCACCTCGCCGACGACAGGCTGGCCCTGCTCGTCGAAAACGTCGGCATCCATGCCCGGGCAAGGGGCGGATATTGCCGTCGGTTTAAGCGGCATCAGCGGATTACCCATGGCAATGCCGCCGGAGAGCTCGGTGCCGCCAGTGTAGTTGATGATCGGCTTCTTGCCCCCGCAAGCCACCTCAAACAACCAGTTCCATGGTTTTTGCGTCCAAGCTTCGCCAGTAGCCCCGATCAAACGGAGCGACTGCAAATTGTGCTGCTTGACGGTCCCTCGGCCATAGGGTATCAGCGCTCGCACGTACGTCGGCGATAAACCCAGCTGATTAATCGAATGGCGCTCGATCATTTGCCAGACTCGCCCAGCCTGAGGGTACATCGGCGCGCCATCGTATAAGAACATAGTCGCACCCAGCAGCAGCGAGCCGAAGACCAGCCAGGGGCCCATCATCCAACCCATATCGGTAATCCAGAAAATCCGCTCGGCAGGGTGGACGTCCATGCCGAAGGCCATGTCCTGGGCTGCCTTGACGGGAAAGCCACAGTGAGTGTGCACCGCTCCCTTGGGGCGACCTGTTGTTCCGGAGGTGTAAATGATCATGAGCGGATCTTCCGCTGATGTGTCCGCCGGCACCGCCTCGACCGATTGGTTCTCCACCAATTCATGCCACCATTGATCGCGACCTTCGACCATTGGAACCGGTGAGCCCGTGATTCGTTCCACGATGACATGCTCTACGCTGTCCACCCGGGAGACGGCTTCGTCAGCAACGGGTTTCATTTCCACCAACGAGCCGTTTCTCTGGTAGCCGTCGGCCGTGATAAGCGCTTTGGCCGCGCCATCCTCAAGGCGGCTAGCAACCGCCCCAGCTCCGTAGCCCGAGAATAAGGGCAGGATGATACCGCCGATTTTGGCGACTGCCAGCAGCGCGATGGCCTCATTGGCCGTTAAAGGCATGTAGAGGCCGACCGCATCGCCGACGCCCAATCCCAGCTGGCGCATTCCGTTGGCTGCCTGATTGACCCGCTCGTACAGTTGTTGATACGTCAAGGACCAAGTCTCGCCTTGTTCGCTCTCCCAGATTAACGCTGTTCGATCAGCCACTGGCGAGGAAACATATTTATCCAGGCAATTTACGACAATGTTCATCCGACCGCCGACGCACCAGCGGGGCCAGGCCGGACCGCGCGACGTGTCCAGGATCTGATCGTACGGTTTGTGAAATTGGATGTCGAGAAAACTCAAGAGGGCTTCATGAAACCAGGCGGGGTCTCGCACCGATCGGGCATGAAGTGCGGAAAAATCTTCCAGGTCGTGCTGTGCCAAAAACTCCGTCAAACGAGCGTTGGCACGTGTCGCCTCATCAGGTCGCCAGACGTATCCGGACGACGGATCGCTTGGCCTCATCCCTTGCTCCCTTGTTTATCTGGTGGACTTGCGAGGTGCGGCGATGTCAAGGTGCCCTGGTGAGCCGAACGATGTTGGCCACCTCATGCGATGATGTGCTTCGAGTGTACCGTAGAGGCGGCTTGAAAGCCAAACCCATGCCGATTTCCAACTCGGTTAATTACCGAATCCGCTTTTCATAAGCTGGCCAGCTGGCCGCCATGAACCAAAGGATCGAAGAACCTTCCCCCGGCAGCTCGCTGTCGGGGGTGCATTCTTGGGGAGCCTTGGTCTCAGATTGCCTTATTCAAATCAGCGCGCGGCTGTCGCCGCGCGCTGATGGCCATTTTGCCATCAAAGCCATGTGCAGACAAACTTACTCCAATCCAACTGAATCACAGGTAAACATTTTTCGTATTGAAGAGCGAACTTCGCTATTATCAAATGCTCGCATCCGGAGCAGGTCCCGACAAAGGCAGATCCTCTCGCCGAACGCCTTCCACATCAAAAACAAAATCCGGGCCATAGACGGAACCCGGTGTCTGGAACCCCAATTCGACCTCGCCTGCGAGAGCCCGGTCAACGGCAGCTAATGCCGCTCTGGATGTCCATTCAACCCCACCCTCCGGACCATGCAGCCTGGAAACTGCAGATCGACCCGCTCCATCCTTCACCTTGACCCAGACGTGAGATTTGGTCATGGCCCGCTCCTGTGGAGTTGAACCGGCCGGCAGTATAAGCCTGGCCAACCGGCGGACAACCGGAACCTTAAAGACGGATTTCACCTTTCTAACTGCACTCAACAGAGATGCAAGTTGCCTGGGTAGTGCAATATAGGTTTCAATGTTGCGGATGCCTGTGCTGTGATAAGCCGTGACCAAATCTCCCCAAGTTATCCTCGTAACCCGCCGAGGACCGTTGCCGAAATCAACCTTTCGCCCGCCATCCTGCGGGGCTGGCACCAGCCGTCCATCTCGACGCACTCGAATTCCGTAAGGCAGCATTTCGATTGATGTTCTGGCAGTTCCTGGCGGCATGCCCGCGGGCCCATCTCCGTGAATAGCGAGCGTCAATTGAGTTGCAGAGGGCAACCTCTGCTTAAGGTGAACAGTCAGACAATCCGTTGCCACCACATCAAAGCCTACTGCCGGCATTATCATGACCCCTTTCTCTTTGGCTTGCGTATCCCGATCGACCAGCTGCTCCAACACAGGGATCTCGCCGGTGATATCCAGGTAATGAGCCCGCTGACGGAGGCACGCCTCCACCATCGGCTCAAAGGTGTGGATATAGGGACCGGCGCAATGAAGGACGAGACCGACGCGATCAACCGCTTCATCCAACGCCTGCCTGTCCTCAAGGCCGAATACCATGTACTCCAGATCCAACTCCTCTGCCTGCACCTTGACCTTCTCCCCGCTTCGCGACGCAAGCAGTGGACGTAAACCACTTGCAACAGCCCGACGGGCAATGACGCTGCCGACAAACCCCGTCGAGCCATACAGCAAGAAATCGGATTTCATATTGTCAAATTCACCCTGCCGCTCATGGATAAATCACCAACTACGGAAATTCCATCATCGCCTCCAATGGCGCAATCGTACACGCAAATGATTCGCGTCATATAAAGGAGTTTGAGTCACAAAGTCAATCCTACATGAAGGTATGAGTGCCATCATTCACTGCCACTGGATGGGAGGGCATGCCGGCCGCCCGAATCTTATTCTGCAGAACGTTCATAATGGACGAATGAACAAAAACGCCTACTCCTGAGCACGCGACTTCGCTCTGATCCAACCGTGATCCAGGCATTAAAGTTGAAAGCGGAATGAGCTGGAGATTCGACGTAGGGCCCGCATAAATCAAATGGACGGACGTAATTACGGACCAAGCAATGCGTCGGTCCAGGAAAGGTGTTGTCAATGGCTATTGACCCAGTTTGTAGCATGAACGTTGACGAGGAAAACGCCCAGTGGCGCAGTGAGTACCAGGGAGAGACCTACTGCTTCTGCGCGCCTGGCTGCCAGAAAGCATTCGAAGCCGAGCCCGAGAAATACCTGAACGGTGACGTCGAAGGCGGTCATCATCAGCATCACGAGATGTAAAGGTTTCAACAACCATCATAGTTTAGGAGAGATGTATGGATCACAGTGGAAACTGTCATGTTCCACCAGTACAAAAGATTCCGACCGCTGAAGAATCGGCCATGTCGGAAGAATCTATCCTGCAGGTTTGGGGAATGGGTTGCGCCAACTGCGCGATGCGGGTCAGAAATTCGCTGATTAACCAACAAGGCGTGTTGGCGGCGGAGGTCGATCATCAGGAGGGCCTGGCCCTTGTCCGGCATAACCCGGACCTGGCACCGTTGGGCTCTCTGCTAACCGCGGTGGAAGCCGCCGGCAACGATGGCCGGCATAACTATCGGGCGGCTATCGCTTGATCAGCCGCTCCTCATGAAGCAGTCAGAGATAAATCGTCGAACTCACGGCCAAAAGCCCCCGCCGGGATTGACGGGGGCTTTTCATTATTTTGAAACGGAAGCATCTCATTACAGCCTGTGCTCGCAACCCTGGCTAAAAAAAGGAAAGGGAGTGCAGGCTGTTTGAACATAACCTGCGCTCCCTCTCCGCTAACTCACCACCTCACCTGTTGCTAATTCGAAATTTGCTCCTTGCTCATCAGGTAGTTGAATGGAAGCAGAAACACCAACTGCAGGAAGCCCGCATATACCACTAGCCAAACCAGCCCGAGCAGGAATCCAGGCACCGTCAACGGCCATTCAAATCCGGGCAGCAGCGGCGCCCACACCTCGTACATGGTCCAGCCGAATATCAAGTCTCCCGCCAGGCAGACCAGGTAGCTGACCACCAAGCCGAACAAAGTGGCCTTAAACACAGCTGAGAACGGGAATCGTTCAGACATTTCCGCACTCCTTTCTTAGGCAGTCGCCTGGACTGCCACGACTTCGCGCTCAGCCTCATCCTGCAGCGGCTGAGGTTGCGCGTATGATGGCCGGATGTCGATGGACCGGAGCCGGTTGGCGTTTGCCACCACGGTGATGGAGCTCGTCGCCATAGCGATTTCGGCCAGCACCGGATGCATCCAGCCGACCACCGCCAGGGGGATCATGGCCACGTTGTAGAAGAATGCCCAAAATAAATTCTGGCGGATCTTGCGGAAGGTCGCCCGACTCAGATTGATCGCCTCGACAACCCCCGTCAGCTCCCCGCGCACCAGCGTAATATCGCTGGCTTCAATGGCGATGTCTGTGCCGGTGTCAATGGCCAGACCCACATTCGCTTGAGTCAGCGCCGGGGCGTCATTGATCCCATCTCCGACGAAATCTATAAGCCCATGCTCTCGCTGGAGCTTCTGCACTTCCGCCACCTTGCCGTCAGGCAGCACTTCAGCCAGCACATGATCGATGCCCACCTCGCGGGCGATCGCGTCGGCGGTGCGCTGGTTATCCCCGGTGATCATGGCCGTCTCGATGCCAAGGCGATGCAGCTCGCCAATGGCTGCTGCCGAATCGGACTTCAGTGTGTCGGCCACTGCGATCACCCCGAGCAGTTCACCATCGACCGCCACCAGCATGGCCGTTTTCGCCTGGTTTTCGAGTTTGATCATGTCCTCCTCAGCTGTCGCAGCCTCCACAGCATGGGATCGAAGCAGGCGGCGCGAACCCACCAACACGCGGCGGCCATCGACGGTGGCAGAAACGCCCTGACCGCGAATCGCCTGGAAATCCTCCGGTTCAGCCAGGTTGAACTCCGCCTCCTGAGCCCGCTGTGCGATCGCCCGGCCCAAGGGATGTTCGCTACCCCGCTCGACGGAGGCGGCCAGCCGCAACATCTCATCATCAGCTGGACCGTAAGATTTGACATCGGTGACGGCCGGCCTGCCTGCCGTGATCGTCCCGGTCTTATCGAACACAACCACAGAGACGTCCTTCATCGTTTGGATCGCCTCGCCACTGCGGATCAGGATGCCGTGCTCCGCGCCCATCCCGCTGCCGACCATCAACGCCGTCGGCGTTGCAAGGCCCAAAGCGCAGGGGCACGCGATCACCAGCACGGCCACCATAGACGCCAGGGCCAGCGTGACCACCCCCAGATTGGGGGTCACCCAGGGCAGGAAGGAGCCAAGTTCGATAAGGTTGGATATGGGGCCTGAAAGCAGTAACCACAGCAACACAGTCGCCACCGCGATTCCGATCACAATCGGAACGAACACGCCGGTGACCCGATCGGCAAACTCTTGGATTGGCACCTTTGAACCCTGGCACTCCTCCACCAGCTTGATCACCTGGGAAAGGAAAGTGTCTTTGCCGACCTTGGTCGCCCTTACCTTCAACAGCCCGTTTTGATTGACGGTGGCGCCTATGACCTCATCGCCGAGGCCCTTATTTACCGGCATCGATTCGCCGGTAGCCATGGATTCGTCGATGGCGCTTTCTCCGGATTCGATGATCCCATCCGTCGGGATCTTCTCGCCCGGACGGACAACCATCACC
>JBKHKF010000179.1:0-5920 GCA_046537745.1 Anaerolineales bacterium
CGGGCTACCGGGCCGTGGTCGAGGGTTGGACCGACGCGGTGGTGGCCCTGCCGCTGAATGAACTCGGCACTGCTGCACTGGAAAACGCAGTTGTGGTTGCAACTGGTGGTACCCCCGAAGTCGAGGATGAGCGCTTCCCCGGCACCCTGTACACATGGGAGAACGCCGAGGAGAATGCTGACGAGATCTGGGGCGCCGCCGCGATGGAAGAGTAATTCGTGACCTCGGTCGCTAAAACGGCCAAGGATCGATCTGTCGGTCAGTCCGAAAGGACTGGCCGGCAGATCATCGCCGAGATTTTCAGAAGGGCATCGGTCCTGCCAATCCTGATCCCGGCGTGGATCCTGTTTACGGCCTTATCCCCAACGTTTGGCACTTGGAATAATGTTCAGACCTTGCTAGCCGCAACGGCAGTCGTTGCAGTGGCTGCCGTTGGTGGAACGCTGGTCCTGCTAACCGCCGGTATCGACATATCCGTGGCTTCGGTATTGGCCTGCAGCGCAGTGCTGGCTGGCGCCGCCATGGGTCAGGAAGGCAGTCCGATGGTTGGCCTGCTGATCGCGCTCGGTGTTGGTACGGCTTTTGGTGCATTCAACGGATTCGCCGTTGCGGTGCTCGGAGTTACACCTTTCGTATTGACCTTGGGTACACATTTGATCGCACGTGGCATCGCCTTCAGTGTTTCGGAAGGCATCGCGATGCGGGTTCCACAGACGCTGCGTCTGCTGGGAAGGATCGATCTTATCGGCATACCGCTGATTGCATTTATCGCCATTGCAATCCTTATTATCAGTGGTTTCTTGCTGGCCAACACGACCTGGGGACGCTATATCTATCTGTTGGGAACTAACAAGAAGGCGGCGCGATATGTAGGAATCCGGCGGACACTGATCGAAGGGTCAGTTTATGTCATCGCGGGCTTCATGAGCGGTCTGGCAGGCTATTTGTCCATCATCAATTTGGGGGTTGCCCTGCCAGGTGTAGGGGATCCTATTTTGTTGACAATCATCGGTGGCGTCATCTTGGGTGGTACCAGCATGTTTGGCGGTGAAGGCTCGATGCTGAAAACTGCATTGGGCGTTTTCTTGCTGGCGACACTGTCGAATGGACTCAATCTGATCGGCTTTGAGTTCTACGATCAATTGATTGTGGAAGGGGTCGTGATTTTGCTCGGCACGAGCATGGCAGTTCAACTAAGCCGATCGTCCAAGCAGGCATAGAGGCATGCTAAGAGAATAATGTGTATGGTGGCGCCGCAGATAGTCAGCCAGAGTACAAGGATTAGAAATTCATGAACAAGCCATTGTTGGCGGATAAAGTTGCGATTGTCACCGGGTCGGCGCAGGGTATTGGTCGATCTATCGCAGAGACTTTTGCAGAACATGGCGCTCACGTTCTGGTGGCAGATCAAAATATCGGGGGTGCGCTGGATGTCGAAGAAGCTATTGCAAGGGCTGGATTCTCGAAATCCATTGCTGTGGGTGTTGATGTCTCGGACCCCAATCAGGTGGAGGCTTTAGTTAACACAGCTGTAGAGGAGTTTGGCCAGCTCAATGTATTGGTGAACAACGCGGCTGTGCTCGAGGCGCATTACATTCTTGATTGCCCGCTTGAGTCTTGGCGGAAGATATTCAAGGTAAACATGGAAGGCACTTTCTTGTGTTCGAAGGCAGCAGGCCGACAAATGGTCTCCCAAGGTGATGGCGGTGCGATCATTAATATAGCCTCCGCCTCCTCGCGCAAGGCGGATCGGAAGCATGCAGCCTATTCTTCGAGCAAGGCTGCCATGGTTGCCTTTACCCGGATCCTGGCTTTGGAGCTTGGTGAGCACGGTATACGTGCCAATGCCATCCTGCCAGGTGCAACCATGACCGAGATGCTGCAGAACGTCTTTGATCAGGTTCCTGGAATCCGTCAAGAATTGATCGGCAAAACTGCTTTGGGCAAGCTTGGTCAACCACGCGATCAGGCGAATGCTGCCGTCTTCCTCGCTTCCGATATGGCCAGCCATATCACGGGTGAATACCTGATCGTGTCTGGCGGTGAGTTCATGAACGCGTGAGGTGAACCGATGCAGATCCCGGACATGATGAAGGCGGTCCACTTCCTTGGCAATGGTGGGATTTCGGTAGATGAAGTTCCAGTGCCTCAGCCGCAAGGGGAGATGGTGTTGATCAAAATCGAGGCTGCAGCCATTTGCGGCACAGATCGCGAGAATCTGGAAGCAAAGGGACAGTCGACTATTCCAGGGCACGAAAGTGCAGGCCAGGTGGTGGCAGTTGACGGAGCAAAAAGGGTTCGGGTCGGTGATCGTGTGGCTGTCAATTGCCACATCACCTGTGGATCGTGTCCACATTGCCTTCGTGGCGATCTATATTTTTGCCGCGAATTGAAAATTGTCGGCTTTGATATCGATGGCGGCTTTGCGGAGTATGCGCTGATCCCGGAAGGTTGCCTAATGCACTTGCCCGATGACATCAGCTTCGAGGTTGGCGCCTTGCTGGTTGACATGTTAGGGACCGGCTATCGCGGTGTGAAGCGCTCGCAGCCGGCCACGCGACAGCGGGCCGGTATTTGGGGCGCAGGGCCGGTGGGTTTGTCAGCTCTGCTCACTGCCAAAGCGTTTGGGCAGCGAGCGCTGGTAGTAGATTTCAATAAGTTCCGGCTTGACATGGCGCGGCAGTTAGGTGCGGATTTGATACTGACTCCCGACGACGATGAGCTCGATCGAAAAGTGCTTGATTGGACAGGGGGTGAAGGTCTGGATGTCGTCTACGAATGTGTCGGTGAGGAAAACGCTGTTCAACAGGGGCTCTCGCAATTAAAGCTCCGAGGGGTTCTTGGTGTCATCGGCGTAAGTGAGAGCCTTACGTTAGACCCGTGGGAACAATTGATTTGTGAGGAGGCCACGATCTATGGCTCTCGTTGTTTCGTCGTCCCGGAATATGATGAGATGATTGCGTTGGTTCGCAGTGGGCTACCAGTAACCGATATTGTCACCCACCGTTTTTCCATCCATGAAGCCAAGCGCGGATTTGAGGTTTACCGAGGTGGGCAATGCGGCAAGATAGTTTTTATCGGTGGCAACGGAAAGGAGGAAATGCCGTAGGTAGCAAGCGAGATAATGGTGGCTTTGTCGGCATCATTGCCAATCCAGAATCTGGAAGGGACATTCGGCGACTGGTCGGCCAAGCCGTCACCGTTGATAACAATCAGAAGTTAAACATCATGAAGCGCATCTTGCTGGCTTTGGCTTCGATGGGTGTGGAGCGCATTGAGATCATGCCCGATCGCTTCAGCATTGGCCAACAGAGCTTACAGGCGCTGGCAAGGCTCATTGATTTCGATGGATCCGCAGAGATTGCTCCCATTGAGATGGACATGAAGGCAGGCGATAGCCAACGATCGGCTGCTTATTTTGCCGAGCAGGGAGCCGGCTGCATTATTGTGCTCGGCGGCGATGGTACCTGCAGGGTTGTGGCCAAGGAGGCGGCGGATGTACCTCTCTTGCCGATCTCAACGGGAACCAACAACGTGGTTCCCGCTTTCATTGAGGGGACGACGGCAGGATTGGCTGCGGCATTCGTCGCCCAGCATCCGGCATTGCGGCATCAAATATGTGGCCGCCATAAGAAACTCGAGCTATGGGTCAATGGCGAGGTGCGTGATCAAGCGCTTGTTGATATCGCGGTCGTGGAGGGAGCTTTCACGGGCGCCTCGGCTGTGTGGGAAGCTGAGCGGGTTCGGCAGATTTACGTAAGCCGCGCTTCGCCAATGAGTATCGGTCTTTCCTCCGTCATTGGAATGATCGATCCCATCAGCCCAGAAGAGCCTCGAGGGGCAGTGATCCGGTTGGGTCCGGCTGGATCAAAAATCACGGCCCCGCTGGTTCCGGGCAAACTGAGCGAAGTATTTGCTGAATCTATAGAGACTTTGACCCCGGGAGAACCCCGACCGCTCATCGATAAACGACCGGCTGTGATTGCGCTGGATGGTGAACGTGAAATTGTGTTGCACCCAGGGGATGCCGCCGAAGTTAAATTGGGCATGGAAGGGTCGTGGATCGTGGATGTGGCCAAAGCCCTGACAATGGCGGTCGATAGTAATCAATTTGGATCGTTGCCAGGCACTGCAGGATTATTGTAGAGGAAGGGCAGGATGTATCATCATGGCTGAAAAGGTGTTGATGCCCAAGCTGGGGCTAAATATGACCGAAGGCACCATTACCAAGTGGTTGAAAAAAGAAGGGGATGATGTAACCAAAGGGGAGGTACTCTTTACGCTGGAAACAGAAAAAGCCAGCTCCGAGGCGGAGGCGCCGGCGGACGGGATTCTGGGCAGGATCATCGCCCAGGAGGGTGAAACGGTCGACGTTTCATCGGTTGTCGCTGTTATTGTCGCCGAGGGGGAAGATGTACCGGAGGACTTTGGACTGGAGGCGGAGGCTGGAGAAGCGGCTACGGAAGAGGAACAATCGGAGACAGAGCAGACGGCAGCTAAAGCCGGCAAAACTGAGCCGGAGAGTGGTGGACGGATTTTGGCTTCCCCAGTGGCCAAGAGGCTTGCTAAAGAGCACGGTATTGATCTGGCTGACATCAAAACTGCTGCGGAGGGTCGGATTTCGCAAGAGGATGTGGAACACTATATCGCCGATCAAGAAGCGGGGGGAGCGTCCAAATCCATCGCGATCGAAGGTGTGCGTGCGGTTATTTTCGAACGGATGGCCGAGAGTGCCCACACCGCCGCAGCCGTTACGCTTCATCGGGAGGTGGATGCCAGCGGATTAGTTGAGTACCGAGATCGGCAAAAGGACGAGAAGGGGTCGGCACCGAGCTACAATGCACTGCTGATGCAGTCCGTTGCCAGGGCATTGAAAGACCATCCGGCCATGAACGCCAAGGTTGAGGGAGATCAAATCAAGCTTCTGGATCAGATCTCACTGGGTCTGGCGGTCGAAACTGAAAGAGGACTGGTGGTGGTGGTTGTACCAGGCACCGACGAATTAAGAATCACTGAGATAGATGAGCAGGTCGCTCGTCTTGTGGAGGCGGCTCATGCGGGTAGCTTGAGCCCCGATGAGATGAGCGGCAGCACCTTCACGCTGACGAATCTCGGCAACCTCGGGATTGACGGTTTCACGCCTATCATTAATCCGCCGGAGGTGGGGATACTTGGCATCGGCCGGATCCGCCGCGTGCCGGTCGCCGTAGATGACCAAGTTCAAATTCGCCCGCAAATGACACTAAGCCTGACCTTCGACCACCGGGTGGTTGACGGCGCGCCGGCTGCCGAGTTCCTCGATAGGGTAGTTACAGCAATCGATGAGCTGTAGGTCTGTTTTCGCTGGAGGGTGATCGTGTGATGGCTGGCAAGAAGCTGCTGCTGGGTATCGACTTGTCGACAACGGCTGCGAAAGCGTTGCTGATTGATATACAAGGTGAGGTTGTCTCCTCGGCTTCCAGCCCGCTGGAGCTCAAGACACCGCGGCCATTATGGTCCGAGCAAGATCCTGAAGATTGGTGGCAGGCAACCGCCAGATCAGTCAGGGATGCTTTGCAGGAACCATCGGTTGAGGGTGCGGAGATTCTCGCTGTTGGATTGACGGGCCAGATGCACGGGCTGGTGCTGCTGGATCGGAACGGCGAAGTACTACGGCCAGCAATCCTATGGAACGACCAACGGACCAGTGCGCAGTGTGATCAAATCCGTGAGCTTGTGGGAAAGCAACGTTTGATCGAGATTTCTGGAAACGACGCGCTGCCTGGCTTTACAGCTCCGAAGATCCTTTGGGTAAGGGAGCATGAACCGGAGATTTATGATCGCGTTGCACATATCTTGCTGCCCAAGGATTACATCCGCTATCGGCTGACTGGGGAGTACGGGATGGACCGAGCAGGCGGCGCGGGCACGATCCTCTTTG
>JBKHKF010000180.1:0-5909 GCA_046537745.1 Anaerolineales bacterium
GACCTGATGGGGGCGCTTGAATTCACAGAGGCCCCGGCCGCTCCAGTGAAGCTCCACGCTCACTGCCATGCCAAGGCTCTCACTGGTTCGATGGCGCTGCACAAAATGCTGAACGGGGCAGGCTATTCTGTCGAGGAAATAGATTCCGGATGCTGCGGTATGGCTGGGTCCTTCGGATATGAATATGAGCATTACGCGCTCTCAATGCAGGTCGGCGAGCTTAAGGTGCTTCCGGCAGCTCGGTCCGCCGAAGCTGCCGGTGAGATCGTAGCGGCCCATGGCGTTTCCTGCAGAACCCAAATTTCCGATGGTACGGACGTATCGCCCAGGCATCCGATTGAGCTTGTGGCCGAGCGGCTTACTGAATAAAGTGTTCCCCCCTCGATGATCGATCCTCTGCGCTAGCAAAGCCCTCAAAACGTAGGAACCCTGTACAATAACGCTTCTGCAAACCACCACGGGAGTATGCCGCTGAGCCGCCAGACAACACACCTTGCAGAATCTGGAGCGCCGCCTGTAGGCTACTGGGAGCTGCTCCGCAGCAATCGCGATTACAGATACCTGTGGAGCGGCCAAATCGTCAGCCTGTTGGGCGATTGGTTCAACTTAATAGCTTCCGCCTCGCTGGTGAGCACGCTGACAGGATCCGGCCTGGCCGTCGGCGGCCTATTTGTCGTTCGTATGCTGGCCCCATTTCTGATCAGTCCGGTGGCGGGATTGATGGCCGATCGCTTCGATCGCCGGCGGCTCCTGATCGCCACGGACATCGCCAGAGCTTTGACGGTACTTGGCTTCTTGCTGGTGCGGGAGCCCTCGCATGTATGGCTGCTATACACATTGACAGCCATCCAACTGGCCATCAGCGGCGTGTTTTTTCCGGCCCGCAACGCGATCCTGCCAGACATTGTTGCCGACGAGGAGCTGGGGGCGGCGAACGCTCTCAGCAGCGCCACCTGGTCCGTCATGCTGGCGGTTGGAGCAGCTCTGGGTGGACTTGTTGCGGGAGGCTGGGGTTTGTACCCCGCCTTCATTATTGATTCGGCAACATTCGGTCTGTCGGCGTTGCTAATTGCACAAATTGGTCGCACCGGCGGCGGCGTCATCGAGACGGGCGGCTCGCAAATTAGACAGGCTTTCCTGCAGTACGTGGAGGGGCTTCGCTACCTGTGGGATCGGCCTGGCATTCTGCTTATTGCCAGCAGCAAAATGGCCATGGGGCTGACGGTGTCGGGCGCCTTCGAGGTGCTACAGGTAACCTTGGCCGAGGATGTGTTCCGAATTGGAGCCGGAGGGAGCACTGGCCTCGGTCTTCTGTACATGGTGGCCGGCCTTGGTACAGGACTCGGCCCGATTCTGGCACGACGGATCACTGGAGACAATGTTTCTCGCCTTCGAGTGGCGCTGCCTATCGCTTTTGCTATGGCTTCGCTGGGCCTGTGGGTCATCGCGCCCATCCAGAGCTTCGGTTGGGTGCTGTTTGGCGGCGCATTGAGGGCTGTCGGCACAGGAGTCAACTGGGTGATGTCAACCCAACTGCTTCTGATGCTTGTGCCTAATCGGGTTCGGGGGAGGGTGTTCGCCAGTGAGTTTGCTCTATTCACACTGGGCACAGCCATCAGCGCCGGCGGGGTGGGCTGGCTCCTGGACAACACCGCGCTCGGCTTAAGCGGCGTATTGGGCCTCTTCGCGCTGGCACCGCTCGTACCAGTGGTGTTGTGGAGCGTATGGCTGATGCGGTCGCCAACACCTGTCTCAGAGCAACCTTAGCCGGTAGCTACGGTGCATTGTTTTAAAGGGGGAGTGTAGAAATGGCATAGCTAGTAGCTACCAACATCAGAATCCACCTCTTCGGCGAAACGTTCAAGCCCGCCCTGAATGTTGAAGGTGTTATCCCAGCCTTGCTGCCGAAGCCAGCGGACAACAGTGGCGCTGCGGATGCCGTGATGGCAGAGCACATATACAGGCGTATGGTCCGGGCCTGGTGGCGGCAGGACACTGAGGACCTCCACCACAATCCGATTCATCGGTACAGTAACGAGCCTGGGATCGTCAATCTTCGCCAGCTCAAGCTCCCATCCCTGGCGCACATCCAAGAGCATAAAATCCCCCTCGGGGGAAGCCAGGGCACGGCCAAGCTCCTGTACCGTTATCTCTGTCTCGTCGTCCATCAGTGAATGATGCATCCCTCCCGATCAGCTCTCAATTCTATTGGAACCCTCTCCCTGATGGAAGGGACCATAGGAGGAATTGCTGAGGCAGCGCTATCAAACAGTCATGGACAATAACTGCACAAAGACTGCACATCGACGCGGGCTGCAACCATGCCTTCGTGGAGGGGAAGAAGAATGATCCTTGCAAGCCCATGCAGGCATCCATCAACACAGCCGCGATTATCAGGACCAGGCAGAGGCCGCAAATCCTTTATAGCAATGAGGGCCTGGGGCAGGGCAAAACCGAGGGAAGTTATAATCACTTGCTAATGCAACTAAATGTATGTTATATTTGATTAGGCAACAAACAATTAGGGTGGATGGGTTCCCACATGAATGAACGTACGATGACACTGGCGCAGGGATTTGAGAGCTTCGAGGCGCAAAGTAACCTGAGCGCCCGATCCCTGGATACCTACCGCTACGCGCTCCGGCATTTTTACGACTACCTGGAAGGCTCCAGGATGGCCGCGCGCACTTCTCTCGGCGGTCAGACGCCCGCTGAGGCGCCGTTGAACCAGCTCGGCGGCCGGCGCCAGGACGTGAACCTGATCATGTGGTTTGTGAATTACCTGGGTCAGGAAGTGGAAAATGCGAAGCCCAGACGCGGCAAGTCCGCCGAATTGGCCCTGGAGCCGGCGACGGTTCGACTGTACGGACAGGCCATCATCACCTTTTTCCGCTTCTTGGCAGATGAACTGCTGCTTCCCGAAGCCTTTCCTGCCACCTCGGCCATGCAGAAAGCTCGTCGCCTCCTTCGAACATATGTGCCAGCCTCCGAAGCCAGGGACGGCGCACCCGAGCCGCCGGAGGGCATCGAAGAGCTGATCAGAGCATTCGATCATCCGGTTATTGATGAGGAGGCGGATCCAGAGGAGGTCCAGCGACAGCAGCGGGAGGCGCTTCGAAATCGTGCCCTGCTTTACGCGCTGGCCGACAGCGGGGCCCGGGTCAGCGAAATCCTCCGTCTGGAGGCAAACGATGTCCGGGCTGCCCGGCTCAACCCTCAGGGAATCTGGCAGGTTCGAGTCCGCGGCAAGGGTCGCGGAAAGTCGGGCCGTTTGGTTACGCTTCGCTTTAGTCGGGGGACACTCCGGGCGATGAAGGACTACCTCTCGTCTCGCAATGATCCTGGCGCGACCGCTTTGTTTGTCAGCCACGCAAAAACCCGCCCGAAATACCGGGGGGAACCCATGTCGGCCAACGCGGTTTGGCGCATGATCCGGCGCACGGTCAAGTCTTTGGGTCTTCCGCACATCCATCCGCACGACTTCCGCCATTGGCGAGCCACCCAAATGCTCCAGGAAGGAGTGCCAATCGATCAGGTGCAGCGCTTCTTAAATCACAAATCCATCCGCACTACCCAGCTCTACGCCAAAACGGCGGAACAACAGGTGGATGAAGCCGGGCTGCGCACGAGCCCTATTGCCGATGAGGATTAATCCGCCCGCGCTCGCACCTCGGCCAGTTGCTCCAGAGCTTTGATCAACGCATGATTTCCCTGATCCCCCATGCCTCGCCGCTGCAGCGTACGATAGAGACTGGCGACAATGGATGTGCTGAAGGTGGGCACTCCCAATCTCTCCGCTTCCCCCAGCGCCAGGTTCACGTCTTTCTGTTGAAGGTCGATGGTGAAACCAGGCGTCCAATCATCTGCCAAGATCTGCGGGCCCCGGTTGGAAAGCATCCAGCTGCCAGCGGCGCCACCAGAGACTGCCTGCAAAGCCCTCTCTAAATCAAGGCCGCCCGCAGCGGCAAACACGAGCGCCTCGCTCATAGCCAAGGCATGTCCAACGACGAGGATCTGATTTACCAGTTTTACCATCTGGCCATCGCCATTGCCGCCTACATGCGTGATCGTCTTTCCCATAACCTTAAAGAGAGGCTCTGCCCGTTCGAATTGAGCTGTGTCTCCCCCCACCATGATGCTTAACGTGCCATCGGCGGCGCCTTCGCTGCCGCCGCTGATCGGTGCGTCCAACATATGAACGCCCTTCTGCGACAGCCGCTGGGCCAGCTCCCTGGTCGCCTGGGGACTGATGGTGCTGTGATCCACTACCAGATCGCCCTGACTGAGTCCCTGGAGAAGCCCACCAGCGCCGGCAATCAATTCCCGGACATCCGGTGTATCACTGACGCAGAGTAGAACGATATCGCATTTCTCTGCTAGGTCCTGCGGCGATTTGGCCGCCTTGGCGCCCTTTGAAAGAAAGGGCTCCATCTTGGACCCGGTGCGATTCCAAATTGTCAGATCCACCTCGGCGGCCAGCAAATTCGGCACCATACCGGATCCCATTTGCCCAAGCCCGATGAACCCCACCCTCTCCTGCATGCCGTCGCTCCTTCACTAATTGCGTATAGCCTTTAATCAATTGATGAAAATGGTCGAATAGAAATATACTCGGTCAATGGTTGACTATGCGCATTACCTATGGGGATGCGTCAATGAAGGCCAGTTCAGGGTTCTCAATGTACTCTTTCACGCTTGCAAGGAACTGGACAGCCTCCCTGCCATCCACAACCCGATGGTCATAGCTAAGCGCCACGTACATCATTGGGCGAATGACGATCTCATCATCCCGGACAACCGCTCGTTTTTCAATTCGGTGGAGACCTAAAATGCCAACCTGCGGTGGGTTCAGGATGGGCGTGCTCAAGAGAGAGCCAAAGACGCCGCCATTGGTTATTGAGAAGGTGCCCCCTCGAAGCTGCTCCAGGCTCAACTCCCCCGCATGAGCCGCTCCAGCCAATGTATCGATGCTTCCTTCAATTTCATGGAAAGCAAGCTTGTCTGCACCACGAATGACCGGGACAACCAGGCCATCCTCCGCGCCAACGGCCACCCCGATATCGTAATACTTCTTCAGCAGCAAATTATCGCCGTCAATCTCGGCGTTGAACCGGGGGTGCTCCTTCAGCGCCAGCACGGATGCTCTGACAAAGAAGGATGTGATGCCCAGCGCAACGCCGTGTTCTTGCTCGAAATCGTCACTGTGCTCCTCACGAAGCCCAAGCACGGCGGACATATCGACATCATTGAAGGTCGTCAGCATCGCAGTCTGCTGTTGTGCCTCCACGAGTCGGCGGGCGATGGTCCTGCGTCGACGGGTCAATCTCACCTTCTCGACAGGGCCACCTCTATCCATTTCGCTTGAATCCGATTTGACAGGTTCAGCTTTTTCCGTGGCCATATCCTGAGACGGCTCTTCCTGCAAGTGGCTTTGCACATCCTTCTTGAGAATGCGCCCATCCTTGCCTGTGCCCTCCACCTGTGACAACTCAACACCTTTGTCCTCGGCAAGCTGCTGAGCTACAGGAGTAACCTCCAGATCATCCGATGAGCGCTGCTCTTTCTCGACCCCTGTTTCCGGTTCAGGAGCTTCGTCCTCTGCGGGGGTTGGTTCTTCTTTACCGCGATCTTCTTTCGGAGATTTACCTTCTTCAACCTCGGCCAGCACATCGCCCACGGACACATCCGTCCCTGTCTCCACCTTGATGCTCTGAAGAACTCCGGCAACTTCCGATCCGACCTCGAGATCCACCTTGTCCGTCTCGAGCGAAACGACCGACTCCCCCACCTCAACGGTATCCCCCTCCTCTTTCATCCAGCGGCCCACCGTCGCTTCCACCACAGACTCGCCGAGATCCGGCACCTTGATTTCTCTGGTCATCGTCTCAATCTCCCTGCACTGCCACGGC
>JBKHKF010000181.1:0-5894 GCA_046537745.1 Anaerolineales bacterium
CGGCGGCAGTTGGCCGGCCGGCGATTCAAATTCAAGAGCTTCCATGGAACGGCGGGGTGGCGCCGATCGATCTGGCAATTGGGGGACATTTACCGGCTACGGAGGGATCGGCCGAGACGCTGCTGGCAATGCCATTCACGGAACGCCCAAGTCCAAAAACTCCGTGCTCATCCCAACTCCGACGCCTACATGGATTCCCGGCAGCGTCGTAATTAATGAGGTCTTGATCCGCCCACATTATGACTGGGAGGGCACAGGCGGCGTCACCACCGGTGACGAATTCATCGAGCTTTTCAATCGGGGGCCAGGGGACGTTTGGCTGCGAGGCTGGTTCCTGGACGATGTATCCGGCAGTGGTTCGAGGCCCTTTGCGCTGCCGGGGGTCACCATCTCCGAACACGAATATGCAGTCTTTTTCCGCTCGAAGACTCACATCGCGCTTAATGATGGTGGCGACAGCGTCCGCCTTCTCGCGCCCAATGGACGCATGATCGATAAAATTCACTATGAACGGGTGCGCGCCTACAATCTTTCCTACGGGCGATTCCCCAATGGATCCAACGAGCTGGTGTATGGGCTTTGGCCCACCCCAGGAGAGGCGAACGTGCTTTTTGTCGAACCGGGCGTGGAGAACCAACCATGGCCGGCAAGGCCCTCCTATGCTTGCTCCGAGGGCGGCATCCTGCATTCCCTCCTGCCCCGGCTTGCCAGGGAACCGTGGCAGCCACGATGGATGTTCTCTCTTGGCCTGGCCTACTGCAATTAGGCGCGGGTCAGTCCAGCTCCTGTTTGAAAAAGGAGATCGCTCGACGCATCAGCACATCTTCCCCTTCTCCGTAAAAAGTATGAGGCTGATCCTGATATTGGAAGCACGCTACGGCCACCTCTCTTGCGGTCAGTTGCTGGCACAACTCCTCCGACCAAGCAGGCGGAACCACCAGGTCACCGGTACCATGGTGCACGCTGACAGCGGCCTGCACTCTGTCCAGATGGTAAATCGGTGAGATCCGCTCCAGATCCTCTGCTGGCGCGTGGATCTCCTCCCAGCCGGTGCGGCCCCCAGACCATTCCAAGATCTTCTCAAAATTTCGCTGCTCGTCCGCGCTCATCGAGCCATACAACAAGGCAGCGTCGATGCCTTGATCCACGGTCATCACCCGGATGGCGATGCCTCCGCCCATACTGTGACCAAAAAGACCTATCGACCCCTCATCCGCCATCTCAAGCGGACCGGGCTCACCGGCGGAGCCGCGCAGAACGGCAATCAGATTCAGCACGTCAATGGCGTATCCAATCCGAAAGGGGTTGGGGCCGACTTCGGAGGGTGGATAGTTACGATAGTTCGGGTGGAGCACAAAGAAACCGGCATGCGCCAGCCGGTCCGCGTAGCGCGTTGTATATGCCAACATTTCATATTCGCTCGGGTTGATATATCCATGCAGCAAGACAACAACCGGGAATGGGCCCTGTCCGGAGGGCTCATTGAGAAATCCATGGATTTGAAGTCCATCGCTCGGATACTCGAAAAAGCCTCGGCGGAAAGAGCTGCCGACTTCCTCCCACCGGCTGACCGTCAGTTCGCCTCCGCCGTACGTTCGTGCAGCAAGGTCGGAGATGGTGAAGCCGGCGTACGGATCGTGGGTTGGGCTCGGCGGGATGGTGGGAGTACGAGCGGAATCGACGGCTGTGGTAGGCGAGATTCGTGTCGTGATGACAGGCGGAGGCGGAGTCGGGCTGGCCGTCGGCGGTTCAGTGGCAGCCTGGCAACCAGCCAACGCCATCGCAACCGTTGCTGACACAAGCAGTTTCTTGATCAAGATGATCCCCTCTCTCCCATGACATTTTAGCGCAGCCGGCACTTGCCAAATAAAAAAGGGTGGGAACAATGCAAGTCCCACCCAATCCATGCCCAACAACTTGAGGTTCTTACACCATCTCCAGCGTTCCGCGCCGGCGCGCCTGTCCTTCGAACCAGCGGAAGAGCAGGTAGCCCAGCAGCAGGTAGGCGATGCCGATCAGTGTCTCTTGAGTCAGCAGCGGCGACACTTCGGCCAGCGGAGCGCCATCGATAATGGCTCGCGCCGCTGCAATGCCGCGGGTGAGTGGGAGCCACTGGGAGATCACCTGCATCCACGCCGGCAGCGTCGCCAGGTCCACGTTCGAGCCGGAGAATATCAGAAGAAGAAAATACATCATATTGTTGACAAACATCACGTTGACCGTGATCAGGCTCAACGCTCCCAACATCAATCCCAGACCGGAGGTGCTGAAGGAAGTAACCAGTATCGTCAGCACCAGCGCCAGCGGATCGGCCAGGGTCAAATCGAGCCCCAGCAGCAGCGCGCCCCAACCCAAGCCTATGAACACGCCCAGCATTCCATCCAACACATGGACCAGTGCCCGCCCGACGAACATCGACAGCCGGTTGGCCGGCGTGCCGAATAGATATGGCAGCGTACCGTTCCAGCGGTCACCGCCGATGCTCATGGTTACACCGAAGATGCCGCTCATCGCTACGACCTGCACCGCGTTTCCCACAACGTAAAAATCCGTGGTGTCGGCGCCGGTGGCAAAGGAGCCCAAGATGCTGAAGAAAAGTATCTGCATCAGCGGTGCCACCACCTTGGAGGCCAGGTAGGTGATGGGGCGCAGCCAAGCGAAAAGCGCAATGTAGGAAAGGACAGCGCCGCGGAAAAATAGCCGCGCATTCAGAGTAAGTTGGTGGATCATGCTATCCGCCCGGTAAAGGATCTACTGGAATCCAAGGGTCGCATCCCTGCGCGCTTTTTCCAGCATCCTCCGGAAGAGGAAGGCACTGACCAAAAGATACAGGACACTCAAGAGAATCATCACGCCCCAGTCCAGTGCCAGGCCAGCCATGGTGGCCTCCCCTGCTGCCGCGCTATGCAATGATCGGGCCGCCCAGTAGGGCGCCAGGATGTAGCTTAGCGGATTGGTCCATCCTGGCAGCAGCAAAATGGGGAAAAGGAAGCCGCTCAAAATGTAGACCGGATATTCCAACCCATTTTGAAATCGCTGGACGTCCGGATTGACAATGAACAACGGTGAGAGCAACAGGCCAAAGCACACGAATGAAATCACGACGAACAGCGTGCTGGCTGCGAAAGCCCACGGCTGGGCGATGGTGATGGGATACCCCGTGAGCAGCGAGACCACTACGTAGGCCAGCACCATGGAGCCCAAGGACTGCAATACATGCGCCAGATTCTTTCCAAGCACCACCATCCACAGCGGGGTCGGCATGCCCACCAGCCCCTCAAGGGTGCCGGTCCAACTCTCGTTGGTTATTGCGTTGCCGCTCACAAATAGCAGGCTGCTCCACAATCCCGTCAGCCCGCTGCCGACGACGACGAAAACGCCGTAATCGGCACCGCGCTCGCGCAGCATCAACAAGCCCAACACGGCGATGATCAGCGGCTGCACGAAGACAGCGAAGATCACAAAGGAATCCGTCGCCGCGTGCCTGAGCGCCATCTCGGCCGAAAGCCGAATCACCTGCAGCGATTGACGCAGCGAACTCATTCAGCTTCGCCCGATTCCGGGCTCACGAGCCTCACATACGCATCTTCCAGCGTCGGCTCCCGCACTTGAACACGGCCCAGACGCAGCCCCTCCAGCGCGGCCATCACTTCAGGCACCGCCTCCGCTCCCTTTGGCGTTTGAATCCGAAGCATTTGCTTATGGTCACGCGCGTCCACCGCCAACATGTCCACAAAGGGAAGCTTCCGGATTGCCGCCACCCGATCTTCTGGAATACCAAAAACCTCCACGTCGATGACGGCTAAATCCCGAACGTGCTTCTTCAAGGCTTCCGGCGTGTCCAGCGCGACTATCTTGCCCTTGTCGATGACGCCTATGCGATCACACAGCGCATCCGCCTCGAACATGTAGTGCGTGGTAAGAAGAACGGTTTTTCCCGCTTCCTTCATCTCTCGGATCACATGACGTAAGCGCCGTGCTCCCACCGGGTCCAATCCGATGGTCGGTTCATCCAGGAAGAGAATATCGGGGTCGTGCAGCAGCGTGCGCGCCACGTGCAGCCGCTGCTTCATACCTCTGGAATAACCCTCTACTTTCTCGTCGGCACGCTCCGCCAGCCCGACCAACTCCAACAGCTCAGGGATACGCGTCTTCGCTTGCTCCGGATCCACATGATACAAGCTGGCAAAATAGCGCAGGTTGTCATAGCCGCTCAGCCGCCAGTACAACCCTCGCTCACCGCCAAAGATGAAGCCGATGCGCCGGCGGACCTGCTGCGGTGCTTCGACGACGCTGAATCCGGCCACGGAGGCGGTTCCCTCGGTCGGCAGCAGCAGCGTGGTCAGCATCTTGACCGTGGTCGTCTTGCCGGCGCCGTTGGGCCCGAGCAAGCCAAAGAGTTCGCCCGGCGCGACACCGAAGGAAATGCCATCCACCGCCAGCACTTCCTTGGTGGACCGTCGGATCACGCCGGTGGTCACTTTATAGACACGACGCAAATCTTGAACGCGTATAGCTTCCAAGTTAAATCCATCCAATGCTCAATCGAGGCGCTAATTATAGCTGAGCGCCTGCTCTATAAATCTCAACGAGCACACGCAAGCGGACGCTTATCCTGGTGGCCGCTCTGCTATAATTCGCCTGCCTATGTCACTGTCACTCGATGAAGTCCGACACATCGCGAAATTGGCTCGACTCAAGCTCTCCTCCGAGGAGGAGAGCCGCTACCAGAATCAGCTTTCTGACATTCTGGATTACGCGCGGCGGCTGCAGGAGGTAGACACCGACCACATCCCGCCAACCGCCTCCGTCCTTAATTTGGAGGCGCCGCTGCGAGAGGACGAAAGCCGGCCCTCGACCCCGCCGGAGGAGATCCTTCGCAACACGGCCTCTTCGGAGGAGGGGATGTTCAGGGTGGCACCGGTGCTGGACGAACCCGCGTGAATATTTTTATAGAGTAAATGATGTCCGAATTGCTCGCCTTGTCCCTCGCCGACACCGCTGAAGGTCTGCGGCGCGGCGATTTCTCTTCAAATGAATTGACCCAATCGTATCTGTCCCGCATCGATACACTCGAGCCTGATCTCAACGCATTCATCCATGTGACGCCTGAGATCGCTCAATCCCAGGCCGAGGCGGCCGATGAACGGCTGGCCGCGTGGCGTGATGGCACCGGTATCGAACCGCCGTTTCTTTGCGGCGTCCCGCTGGCGATCAAGGACGTGCTGACAGTTAAGGGTGCGCCGGCGACGGCCGGCTCTAGAATTCTCGAAGGCTTCATGCCCACATACCACGCCACCAGCGTCGCGCAGCTTTTCGAAGCCGGAATGGTCATGCTGGGCAAAACCAACACGGACGAGTTCGCGATGGGCTCCTCGACAGAGAACTCGGCCTACGGTGTCACTCACAATCCCTGGAACCTGGACCGCGTTCCCGGCGGAAGCTCGGGAGGGTCGGCCGCGGCCATCGCGGCCCGGTTGGCGCCGCTGGCCATGGGCACCGACACTGGTGGCTCCATCCGGCAGCCCGCCTCCTTCTGTGGAGTCACCGGGCTGAAAACGACCTACGGCCGGGTTTCCCGCTACGGCCTGATCGCCTACGCTTCCTCTCTGGACACCGTCGGCGCCCTGGCACCCTCCGCCGCCGAGCTGGTGCCAATTTATCAGACGATAGCCGGCCATGACCCGCTGGATTCGACCACGGTGGATATCCCTGTTCCCCCGGTGAATCTGGAGGAGCCTTCATTAAAAGGCCTTCGCGTCGGGGTTCCCCAAGAGTATTTCATCGAGGGCATTCAAGCAGAGGTGAGCGAAGCCGTGCGGCGGGCAATTCAGGTGTTCTGGTCGCTTGGAGCAGAGGTGGTGGATGTCAGTCTGCCGCATACGGATCTGGCG
>JBKHKF010000182.1:0-5842 GCA_046537745.1 Anaerolineales bacterium
CTCGTGTGCCGATGCCGTGAATATGCACCACTTTCGCCCGTGAACGATGTCTCTCGATAAACGGTACCGGATCATGCCCCTCCAGCCACAGATGCCCGATATCCAGGCAGCGGCTGGCCGGCACCCGCTCCAACACAGGATCGATGAAATCCAGCGGATAGCCCTCGAGATTCTCCACCGCCAACAACCCGGGTTCCCCAGCCCACTCGGCGGCCATCTCCAAAGAGCGAGCTGCCTGATCGACCCAGCTTTGGTAATCATCATATTCTTTGCCCTCCAGATGGAGGACATAGGCAAAGGGGTTCAGCCGTTTGGTTCGCTCGATTACCTTCTGGGCCAACCTTAGAGATAAGTTCAATGGGGTCCCTTCGGCGCCCATCCTCAAGTCAAGCGGTAGATGAACCGTATAGGTGAGATCGCTCTTGGCCCCGATCTCTGCCATTTCGTCGATCTGTTCCGGGTCTGGCAAATTGTTGCGGCCATCATCCACCTCAAAGAGCACAAGCTCCACGTCCTCCACCTTGTCCGCCAGAAAGCGAATGTTGGGCAGGATATGGTCAGGGACGATGTAGGAGGTGGTCCCAACTCGAAACGGTGGTTTCACGCTATCCTCCAGAGAAACACAAACAGCACCGATAACTCGATCAGCTCGCAGGCCCCGCCCAGCACATCGCCGGTGTGCCCGCCCAGGCGTCGCCGGGCCAGCCAGCCCCACAACAACCCTACGACAAGTCCCACGGCCACCGCCGCCAGGCCCCGCGGGCCAACCCACAGCGCTGTCAGCAGCACCAACGCCAACGGCAGGAAAGAAGCCCAATTCAGTTCTCGATGCAAGGCGGCGCCCAGGCCCTCCGGCCGGGCTGGCTTCATCTTCGCCAGCGGCAGCAGCAGACCTCTTCCCAGAGCCGGCGCCAGCAGCAGCGCTTGTGGTTCCGCCAGCGACGCCAGCGCGCTCAGCTTCAGCGCCAGCAGCACGAACAGGCCGACGGCGGCGAAGGTGCCCAACTGCGTATCCCGCAAGATGGCCAACCTGCGCTCCTGCGGCGCCGACACAAACAGCCCATCACAGCAGTCAGCCCAGCCATCCAGGTGCAGGCCGCCGCTCATGGCCACCCAGGCGGCCAGCAGCAGCGCGCCCTTGAGCATCGACGGAAAGACGGCGGACAGCCCGGCGCTCAGCCACCACAAAATCCCGCCCATGGCCAGGCCAATGAGCGGATACCAGGCGGCCGCTCGACCCAGGTCCCCCGGGGTCAGTTGCTTGGGCGGCCGTACCGGCAACGTTGTGAGAAAGCCCAGCGCCAGGCGAAGTCCTCTCATTCTTTATCCGTCACTCCAGCGTTCTCAAAAGTGGCCATTTCGGCCAAGATCTTGGCCGAAGCCTCGACCATGTTCATGGCCAGGGCTGCGCCGGTGCCCTCGCCAAGCCGGAGATCCAGCTTGAAGAGCGGCTCCAACCCAAGATCCTCCAGGATGACGCGGTGGCCAATTTCCACAGACTGATGCGAGGCGATCATGTAGTTCACCGAGGCCGGCTCCATGTAGGCAGCCACCAGCGCGGCGGCGCCGGTGATAAAGCCATCGATCACCACCGGGATCCGGTTCTCGGCTCCTCCCAGGATCAAACCCACCAGGCCGGCAATCTCAAACCCTCCGACCTTGGCCAGGGCCTCCAACGGTGACTCCGGATCGGGTTCATTGACCTCCAGACCCCGCTTGACCGCTGTGATCTTGCGTTCCAGCCCCTCGTCATCGACGCCGGTGCCGCGACCGACCACCTCTTCCACCGGTGCACCGGTCAGGGCGGCGGTCAAAGCCGAGGAGGGGGTGGTGTTGCCGATGCCCATCTCGCCCGTCCCCACCAGGTTGACCCCCTGATCAATCAAGCCCTTCAGCAGGCTTCGGCCGGCCTGGATCGCCTGCTCGGCCTGCACCACGCTCATGGCGGGACCCTGCGCCAGATTGGCAGTCCCATTGGCGACCTTCATCGAAATAAGGTCTTCATGCGGGGCTATGTCGCCGATCACCCCCATATCCACCACCACGACGCGCGCGCCCTGGTGGCGGGAGAGCACGTTGATGGCAGCGCCGCCATGCAGGAAGTTCATCACCATTTGCGGTGTGACCTCGGAGGGATAGGCGCTGACGCCTTCGGTCGTCACGCCGTGGTCGCCGGCCATCACCACCACCGCCTTCTTGGCGATGCTCGGGATTTCCTGCCCGTAAATCCCGGCCAGTTGGATCGACAGCGCTTCGAGCCGACCGAGAGAGCCGCGCGGCTTGGTCAGCTGGTCCTGCCGCTGACGGGCCGCTGTCATGGCGTCTTGGTCCAGTGGTTGAATGTCAAACTCCATTGTATTCATGTCTCTTTACCTCGATTGAAGCCGATTTTTTTTAATTTGGGAGAATCAATTCGCTTACCAGGCGTCAATCGATCAGAGGTAATTTCCCAGCATGTTGAACGCTCCTACGCCAAAAGCTCCATTTCCTTAATGAACTCCAACCCTACATCGACCTCGTGGCTCCGGTCGATCCAGCGCGCACCACCTGCAACTGCACGATGCCAACAGAGCTTGAATTTGGAAGGCAGCGAGCGTTCAATATATGAGCTAACGTGCTCCTGATCGACGCTGCCGGCCGCGTACAACAGCCCGACCAATGTCCCGCTGTGGGCGACGTTGACGCCAACCGCCCCGGTTTGACCCGAGAGCGAAAGGATGTCGTCAAAATAGGGCTTAGGAAGTATCTTCTGCTGCACCCTGGCGCTCAACGTAGCTGCTTCACCGACGGAGCGTAAGCACTCTGAACGCAAGCCACTCTCCAAATAATCGAACGCCGCTGCGTGTTGATCGCCATAGCGAATTGCTACCTGAGCGTAATCCATTCGGTTGAATGCCATTGTGTCAACGGTCCCACCGGTGTCCACGATCAGAACGTCCATCGGGGGCGGGGGACCCAAAGGTTCCCACCAGGCGCCTCCCCGATGATCCATCAGCGCCAGGTTGGGCAGCGGGCTGCTGTCGGTAGGCTCAATCGAGACCGCCAACTGAATAATCTCCCAGGGATCGAGGGACCGGTTCAGCGCTTCTGCCAGCGCGAAGAGAGCAGCCGCAATGTCGGCTGTGCTGCTGCCGAAGCCTTTGCCCTCGGGCAGCTGGCTGGCCCAATCCAGGCTGGCGGAACCGATTCGCCCCCATCGTTTCGCCGCCAATCTCATAGCCTCCAACGTCTTGGTCCGGCTGATGGGCACGTACCATAGATCCGGTCGTTCCCGCCATTTGACCCGGGCGAAAGACCAGCGATCAATAGGGAGCGAAACAAGGCACGGCTTTCCATGGAGGGTCCCCTGGAACAGCTCCCCGCAGGTTCCTGGCATGGCGGCAATCGTTCCGGATTTAATCTCACCGCTCGCCAATTCACGCCACATCGGCATGCCCCGCTGCTTGCTCCTGGATTCGTACCCATGCCTCAAGGAGCCGTTGATTCTCCTCCGGCCGCCGCACACCGATCCGAATCCACCCCGGCAACCCAAAGGAAGCCGCGTCCCGCACGAGAATCCCTTCCGCCATCAAGCGCTGGCGCGTGCTCCGCCCATCGCCAACCTCGATGAGGAAGTAATGCATCGGCGTGTCTGCGACCAGGGCTCCCAAATCAATCAATGCAGATCTCAAATCTTCCGACCACTGTCGGCAGCGTTCGATCGATCTCTTCAGATGACCGGTGTCTTCTATGGCCGCCAGGCCGGCCGTCTGCGCGGCCGCGTTGACGCTCCAGGGCGGTTGATGGGCGGTCAACCTCTCAACGATCTCCTGCTCGGCCAGCGCATATCCAAGCCGGAGACCAGCCAGGCCAAAGTCCTTGGTCATGGAGCGAAGGGAGATCACGTTCCCCAAACGAGGCCTTCCAAATGGTCCGAGATCTGTAAAGCCTCGGTAGGCTTCGTCGAGGACCAAATGGCCCGGTTCGACGGCTTCGGCCAGCCGTTCGATGGCCTCCGATTCCATGATCCAGCCGGTCGGGTTGTTCGGGGTGCACACAAAGAGCAGGTCCGGCTTCTGCTCCCGTGCAACGGCTGCCAACCCCTCAATGTCAGGCTGGAAGTTGGGCGGATCTGCACGCAACTCCATGACCCGTGCGCCGGCCGCATTCGAGGCTCGATGGTATTCGCCAAAGCTCGGACCTTGAATAACAACTATGGATTCGTGAGAAAGAAAAGTTTGGCCAATGAGCCAAAGCAAATCGGCCGTGCCGTTTCCAACCAAGACGGAATCCGGGGAGACTTCGTTAGCCCGCGCCAGGGATGTTCGCAATGCCAAACTGCTGGGATCCGGATAGCTCGCGATGTCGACCTCCGCCAGCGACTCTCGAACAGCAGGGGAAGGACCGCAGGGATTGACATTGGTGCTGAAATCGAGCAGGTTCCCGGGATCCACTCCGACCCGAGCGAGCTCTTCTAAGTTCAATCCGCCGTGGAATTCAGAAGGCACGGAGAAGGCCTCCAACAAGAACGGTCAGGGCGACAGACCCCACGCCTGAGACTGCGAGCAATCGATCTGCTCTTGTGATATCTCCTGCGACGGCTTCGCGCCCGGATCGATTCAGCGTGTAATGGCCAGTCTTCTCGAGCTGCAAGCCAAGCGCACCACCGGCGGCGGCCATGGTCCATCCAGCATTGGGACTGGCGGTGGCTTGGCGGTCGGCCCGGATGGCCCGCAGGGCGCCGGACCAGGAGGCTCCAGCGAAAGGCGCACCGACCACCATAGCGAGAGAGGCCAAGCGAGCCGGGATCCAGTTTAAGAGGTCATCCAGCCGAGCGGCGGGCTTACCAAGGTATTCGTATTCCGGCGACCGATAGCCGATCATCGCATCCGCTGTGTTGACAAAGCGGTAAACCCACGCCCCGGGAAGACCAAAAAGCGCGTACGCCAGCAGCGGCGCCATCAAGCTGTCGGTCAGGTTTTCCGCGATGGATTCGATGACAGCAGCGGCGACCTGCCCCTCGCTCAATTGATCCGTCGGCCGGCTGACCAAATCCCAACCAAGCCACCGGCGGGCCTGATCGAGTTCGCCTGCCCGCAGGGCGTTTCCAACTCGCTTGCCTGCCATCCGCAACCCCCGGAATGAGAAACTCAGGCTGAGCAGGATGATATGCACTAAAAGCCCCAGCGGTCGATCCGCCGGCAGCCATTGCTCAACCAGTACAAAAAACCCGCTTATCAAAAAGACACCGACGGCGAGCAGCCCGGCGCCGTACAAGAGTTGGGCAGTTTTACCACCGGGGGCGCGCTTTTCGGTCACATGAATTACACGACCAATCCAGGCTACCGGATGCCAACGGTCCGGTGGATCCCCCAGAAACAAATCGATGATTGCTGCGCCGAGAAGGATCGTCAGGAAGCTAAGCAGTTCCACCGCGGACCTCGGTGGCGATGGTGTCTGCATTGGGCCGTGCATCACCGACTGTTAGCGGCAGGCCGACGATTCGCTCCAACTGCTTCCCATCAACCCCATCGAGCAGCCAATCGGCCAATTGGTCAAAATCCTTGGGCGTGGTGTCATAAGCGTGGGGCGGCAGCGCTTCCAGGCCTTTATGCTGCCGCAATTCGTTCAGAAAAGCCCGGCGAAATTGGCCATGGTCAAAAAGCCCATGGATGTAGGTGCCGAAGCACGCCACGCCCGTGGCGGCGCCGTCGGGCAAATCGACCTGTGCCTCAAATTCATGGCTGAGCTCGAAGGCAGGCGGCGCCTGGCCACGGACCTCGGTTCGGCCCTGATGAATTTCATAGCCGCGCACCGGCGTCCCCTCCAACCCAGGAAGCTGACTTTGCGCCTGCACCCGCAC
>JBKHKF010000183.1:0-5786 GCA_046537745.1 Anaerolineales bacterium
CCCTAATACTCTTCCCTTGCCAGTGCTTGAAGGATTCCCCTTGAGCCAGCCCACCAGCTACACTGACGAGGACTTCGGTGAAGGAATCCAAATCCACCTGGCGGATCAATGCTACGTCAAGCCAACCATCATCAATTCTCATATTCTCTGCCAACCGCAGACCCGGACGGCCAAGATTGCCCGAGTTGATGACCAGACAGGTCACAGCTGACGACTCGATCTCATCGCCATCGATGTTGAGCCTGTACATTGATTCCGATGGATCCTGAAGCGCGGCCAGCGCCGACAGACCATACGCCAAGCTTCCCAGCCGGTTTTTCTGTTGATCATCCGCTTGATTTACCATCTCCGCCTCCAACCCCACGCCGACCCGCAGGATAAATGGACGCCCGTTAACTGTGCCCACATCAACTCTCCTGACATGGTTCGCCTCGAGGAGCTGGCGGCAGGCCGTGCGCAAATCCATGGGCATAGCCAGCTCCGTCGCCATCACATTGCCGGTTCCACCTGGCAAGATGGCGAGCGGTAGATCCAGTCCCTTCATGCTGGCTGCCGTGGCCGAAACAGTGCCGTCGCCCCCGTACACGGCTATCAGGTCGGCACCCCACTGAACAGCCTCATCCACGAAGCCCGGGATGGCTTCTACCTTATTGGCGATGTCAGCCTGCCAATCGACGCCGCCTTGCGTGAACTCGTCATGGAGCACGCTGAGGACCGGCTCGGACTGGCCGGATGCCGGATTGATGATGGTTTGAATGGAGCGTGGGGGTTCGATCTCCCTCATATTGCTTTACGCTACCTCAAGCGAACAGCCGTGATGGGGTGCGCGGAATGTTCGCTTAAGTGTAACAAAGCGCATCGCGAACCGGCTCGTCTAAAGGGAGAAATACTGCTCAAGCGGTTCTTGGTACCCGACGGGAGTAAATTCGCCCGTGGCCCGGTCCCTTTTGTACTCACCCCGATAGCCCCGCAGGGTGATCTGATGTAGCGCATCCACCAGGCGATCGACGTCTGTTCGATCGTTGTAACAGCCAAAGCTGGCCCGCACCATCCCCGGCATATCGGAGCGATCACCCTGGCGGATTTGTTCCCGCCATTGACCAGCCTCCTCTGAAGGCAAATCCAGGATATGAACGACGTAGGGATGCGCACAAAAGCAGCCGCTGCGAACACCGATCCCGTACTCATACCCGAGAATAGCCGCCGTGAGGAAATGGGAGGTTCCTTCCAAATTGAACGGAATGACTCCCACCTTGTCCAGCCGCTCCCCCTTCTCAGGCATGCCGTAAAGCTTGATTCCGGGGACCTCTTGCAGGCATCTCAAGGCATAATCCAGCAGTTCACCTTCATGAGATGCGACCTTCTCCATTCCATATTCCATGAGTGTTTCGAGCGATGCGGCCAGCGCGACCGCCCCAACCACGTTTGGGCTGCCCGCCTCATCCCGATCGGGCATGCCGGCCCAGGTCACTTCTTCGAGCGTGACGATATCAACGGTTCCACCGCCGCGATATTCCGGCGGTGAGGCGAGGAAAATATCCTTCGGACCGATGAGAACGCCCGTGCCAAAGGGCGCATATAGCTTGTGGGCCGATATGGCTAAAAAATCCAGCCTTTCTGGGTCATCCAATGCTTTCATGTCAATCGCCCGATGTGGCGCCAGCTGGGCGGCATCGACCAGGATCAAGGCCCCCACTTCATGGGCTTTGCGGGCGAGGCGGTGGATGGGTTGAAGGTAACCAGTCACATTTGAGGCACCGCTTACAGCAACCAGTGCCACCCGCTCCCCATACCGCTCAAGCTGTCGGTCAAAATCATCCTCGTCAAGTCGCCCTTCCCTCGTGACAGCCACATGGACAACTTCAGCTCTCTCGCGCCAGGGAAGGTCGTTGGAATGATGCTCCATCTGAGTCGTCACCACAACAGAATCTCGATCAAGCGGCAGGCGATAGGCCAGCTTATTGATGGCCTCTGTCGTGTTCTTCCCCAGAATAACAGCCCGTTCCTCTGGATCCGCGCCGACAAACCGAGCGGTGATCTCATGGGCGCGGTCATAAGCTTCCGTGCTGAGTCTGGATTTAAAGCCGGTCCCCCGATGAACACTGGAGTAGTAAGGCATGAACTGGTTGACTGCATCCAACACCGGTCGGAGCGAAGGGGTGCTGGCAGCGTTATCCAGATTCACGTAGGTCACCTCACTGCCATCGAGCAGTGGCACCAGATGATCGATCCCAACAATTTGTTCCCTAAGTGGCTCCAATCGACTTCCTTTCATTTAGACCCTTATTCGGACTTAAGTGAGGATACTCGCAAGCTACTCCTTCCGCTTAAGTATCCACTCTCGGATGGCCGGCAGATGTTCACGCTCATGCTCGAATGTATCCACCGCGATCCATTTCCACAGCGGCTCGCCCCGAAGCCCCTCAAATTGATCGGGCTCGGTCAGTTCCTCCTGGCTGAACTCCTCCAGGCGTCGAATGGTCTGCTTGCGCAGGCCATGCAAGTCGGCCAGGATCAGATCGAGCGAGCGGTCCTTGTCCTCCTCATGCCACTTCGCATTGAGACGGTCCACCGCCTGCTCCCCCTGGATGTCAGTTCTTTCAGCAGGTTTTCCTTGCTTAAGCTTCCAGAGCATCGTCACCAGCAAACCCTCCCACCGGTTCAGATGAGCCAGGATGTCCTTAAGCGACCAACCATTCATCACGCCCGGCTCATGAAAGGCTTCCTCCGGCAGCTCATCGATGAGCGCTCTGAGTTCTTCCCTGGACTCATTAAGTTCTTTTTGCAGCGCTTGGCGGTTCATAGGCACCTCCAGTAGAAGGAAGCGTAAGCAGCATACCATTTGCACACCTTGCAAAAGCTTATCATGATCATAAGCACAATTAAAGCGGATGGAGATTTATTGATGCAAGAGAAGAAAGATCGACGACCCCGGGATTTATTCCGTCCGGAGGCGGATGTCCAAGCGGAAATTACCCCCCGTTGGGTTCGGGTGGAGTACAACGGAGAATTCCTGGCGGACAGCCGTGACACACTGCTTGTTCGAGAAAAAGGACGAACGCCTGGATATTATTTCCCCCGTGAAGATGTTCGGTTCGATCTGTTGGAGGAAAGTGACAAGGTCATCAAAGACCCGAATAAAGGGAAAACCATCCACTGGCACATCAAAGTCGGGAAGCGGGAAGCGCCCAACGCTGCCTTCGCTCATCCCGAGCCAGAATCGGACTGGCCTGAGCTCGGGAGTTATGTGAGTTTTGCATGGGATGAGATGGACGCCTGGTATGAAGAGGAGGAGCAAATCTTTGTGCATCCCAGGGATCCATATAAGCGAGTCGACGTGCTGCCAAGCTCCCGCCACGTGCGCATTGAGGTGGACGGCACCGTGCTCGCCGACTCCCATCGCCCCTGGCTGCTCTTCGAGACATGGCTGCCTACGCGCTACTACCTTCCGCCTGAGGATGTCAAAACTGAGCTGCTCAGGAGGAGCGACAACCACACCTCCTGCCCTTATAAAGGGAACGCGATTCATTACTCGGTCGAGATTAATGGACAGGAATACAAGGACCTGGCCTGGATCTACAACGATCCACTGCTCGAGGCCAACGGCATCAAAGGCATGATTGCCTTCTACAACGAACGTGTGGACCTTTTCGTGGATGGCCAACTGCAGGAACAGCCACAAACTCCCTGGTCCTGAGTTGAGATGCCAGCAGGCAATCCCAAGAATCTAAACGCACCTCCCGCAGACGGGAGGCGATGGCAACTTCATCCGGTCAGTCCACCAGCGTGCCCCGCACCCAGTCGCCGATGAGCCAGTACTTGAAATCCTTCCCCTGAGAACATTCGATACCAGCGTAGGTGCCGTAGACAAGCGCCAGCACTGGCAGAAGACTGAACAGACAGGCAAAGGGGATGAGCAGCAGGCCGATGAGCACGGCGCTCAGGATCCCGGTGACAACCCAGACCAATCCCACAATCGCGCCGCCACCAACCCACCACACAAGCTGGAACACAAACGACTGCAGGGCCTGATAGCCAACGTAGCGGGAACGGTCTTTGTAGACCGCATAAATAACAAACGCGACCACCGGTCCGAGAACGCCGCTTACTAGATTTACCAATACCGATAGATGAGCAACCATCGCCCATGTTCGCTCTTCGGAGGGGGTCAAAGGCGGCAGCGTTGCCACTTCAGGTGCTTCTGCTGTGCTTTTCTTTGCTGATGCCATGATTTTCCTCGCTACTAAACCCGTAGATTAAAACGATACCTCGGCTCCGGCAGGTTGCATATCCACCTCGAACCGATAGACTGTCATTACTCTATACGCAAGACGGCAAATAAGGTTGCACATTTTCGGAGGCTGGCCCATGAATAGTTGGCAACCCCCATCTGAATGGGATCGGATCAAAACCATCGACGCCCACACCGCCGGCGAGCCTTTCCGCGTCATCATTGAGGGGACCCCGGAGCTCGAGGGCGAAACAATCCTTGAGCGCAGGCGCTTTGCTCGAGAGAACCTCGATTCGCTGCGGCGGACGCTCATGTGGGAGCCTCGAGGGCATGCGGATATGTACGGCTGCCTGGTGACGGACCCGGTTTCAGTGGAGGCCGATCTCGGTGTGATTTTCATGCACAACGAGGGCTACAGCACCATGTGCGGCCATGGGATCATCGGCCTGGTTACGGTCGCACTCGAAACCGGCATGATCCCCATCCAAGGCGCTGAGACCAGGGTTGGTTTGGACACGCCTGCCGGATTTGTTCAGGCTACTGCTTACGTCGAGGGAGCTCGAGTCACTCGCGTGCGCTTTGTGAATGTCCCCTCCTTCCCGTTGGCTCTCGATCAGGAGCTGGAGGTCGAGGGCCTGGGCCGGATCAAATACGATTTAGCCTTTGGCGGGGCCTTTTATGCGTATGTAACGGCGGATCAAGCGAAAGTGGGCCTGACGGAGCGCCATTTCCGCGAGTTGATCGAGCGGGGCATCAGGATCAAGGCTGCCGTCAATCAGGATCGGTCTATTGAGCATCCGCTTGAGCCGGAATTGAGCTTTCTCTATGGCACGATTTTCACCGGCCAACCTTCCGAAGGGGGATTGCATAGCCGAAATGTATGCGTGTTCGCAGATGGTGAGGTCGATCGCTGCCCGACAGGAACCGGGGTCAGCGGGCGCCTCGCGCTTGATCACGCGCGAAGGCGATTGAGCCCGAACGAATGGATCGAAATTGAGAGCATCATCGGCACCCGTTTCCGCGGCAGGATCATCGAAGAGACGAAGGTTGCGGACCTGACAGCAGTGGTGCCGGAGGTGGAGGGATCAGCCTTTATCACCGGCAGGCATGAATTCCTCATCGACCCCCGGGATCCGCTGAAGAATGGATTTCTACTTCGCTGATCCGCCTCGCTTAAGGAGAATCACCACAACAACAATGGACGCCAGCACCAGCAGCCCCACCATCCCGTAAGCGAGAGTGGACATGCTCCACAGCGCGGGCAGCCCATGACCTGACAGGCCTTCCGATTCCGGCGTGGAGGTCGGCGTCTCCGTTATATAAGGGGTTGAAGTAGGAGTCCTGGTTGCCTCCTGACTTCCCGGAATCCCACCTTGCGAGGTCATCCCCGGCAGCGTCGGCGAGGGAGGAAAGGTCGGAAATGGCCATGGTGTAACCGTGGCATATTGTCCTGGGGGTGATCCAGCCCACTCCGCCCACGCCGCCTCAAAGCCACCAACATCCATGGCAAAGGCACGTTTGAAGGCTCGATCGCTGTTCAGCCCCTGCCTGTAGC
>JBKHKF010000184.1:0-5767 GCA_046537745.1 Anaerolineales bacterium
GGGCGACACCTTCAACAGCGCTCTCATGATTTCCTGGCTCGAGGGTTCTTCTGAGGCAGAGGCCCTTCGATTTGCCAACGCAGCGGCAGCACTGGTGGTCTCGTCGCCCCGCGGCATCCTTGGATGTCCCGATCGAAATCAAGTCGAAGCCTTTCTCCAGGCTCATCGACCTGAGAAGGATCCGACAGAAGGAAGAGTGACGTAATGAAGAATGATTACGCCAGGGATTATCTGTCTGAGGTAAAGGCAGTTCTCGACAGGATCACCGAAACTCAGCTCGAGCCCATCAACGACGCCGCCGAAATCTGCGCCGACACCATCGCCAGCGATGGGCTTGTGCATCTGTTCGCCACAGGGCATTCCCGCATCATGGTCGAAGAGATGTTCCCACGCCACGGCAGCTTTCCAGGCTTCCACCCTATTGTCGAGCTGTCCCTCACCTACCACACCGAGGTCGTCGGCACAAACGGACAGCGCCAGGCGATGTTTCTGGAGCATGTGGAGGGTTTTGGCGAGGTCATCCTGCGCAACTTTGTCCTGGAGCCGCCGGATTGCTTTATCATCATCTCCAACAGCGGCGTGAACGAGGTGGTTATTGACGTCGCCATGGGTGCCAAAGCGCGGGGGCTGCCGCTCATCGCGCTCACGTCTATCGAGCACAGCAAGGTCTCGTCACCAAAGCACAGCTCGGGAAAGCGATTGTTTGAACTGGCGGATGTGGTCATCGACAACGGCACACCAGCTGGCGATGCGCTGGTCGAGGTGGAAGGGTTGGAGTATCCCGTTGGTCCCGGCTCCACCGTTGGCGGGGCCGCTGCCATCAATGCGCTCAAGACCTCAATTGCCGCCCGTTTGACCCAGCGCGCCCAACCGCCGTGCGTCCTGACCAGCAGCTACTTCATCGGCCAGGAAGCCAGTGACAGGCTGTTTGAGAATACTTACGATGAATATCGACGACGAATGCTCCGAGCCTATGGGGGCGAATCGACTCAAGATAAGGATGGCTGCTGACCAGCCTTTCTGAAGGGAATGCTCGCTGATGGAATTTCTTTCGGTACCTGATCGACCGCTCTGGTCCACCGACGTACTGGTGGTGGGCAGCGGCTCCGCCGGCGCCACCGCCGCGCTGGCCGCGGCTGAAGCCGGCGCCGAGGTCGCGCTGGTGGAGCGCTATGGCTTCATGGGTGGCATCAGCACCCAGGTGCTGGACACCTTCTATGGCTTTTTCACGCCAGGTGAGCAACCTCGCAAAGTTGTGGGTGGGATCCCCGACAGAATCGTCGAGGGATTGAAGGCGCATGGAGATGTGCTCTACCGCCCCAACACCTACGGCGCGGGTCAGGGCATCACCTACCATCCCGAGATGCTGAAAGTCGTGTGGGAGTCCATGATCCGGCAAGCCGGCATCCGTATCCTCTTCCACACCCTGGTTGTGGACGTCATCCAGGAGGATGGCAGAGTCACCGGTGTGGTGGCCGCACAAAAGGCCGGCCTGGTTCGACTCCAGGCAAAGGTGATTGTGGATGCCACCGGCGATGCCGACCTGGCCGCCGCCGCCGGGGTCCCCTTCGAATCGGCAGAACATGGCCCAGTCCAATCGCTCACCACCACCTTTACCCTTCTGAATGTCGACGTTGAAAGGGCGAAAGACGTTCCGAGCTCCAGGATTCACGAGCTCATGGGCGAGGCGGCCGCCAGCGGTAACTATGATCTACCCAGGCGCGAGGGCAGCGTGCACGAAACGCCCAGGCCGGGCGTCATGGCCACCAATATGACCCGGGTCATGCAAGTAGATGCGACCGACCCGCTCGAACTGACCGAGGCTGAGCTCGAAGGCCGGGGTCAGGCGCTCGAATACGCCCGCTTCCTCAAGGATTTCGTCCCAGGCTATGAAAACTCAGGCCTGGGCAGCTTCAGCACGCAAATTGGCGTCCGCGAGAGCCGTCGGATTTTCGGCCAATATCGTCTTTCCCGGGATGACGTGCTCTCAGCACGCAAGTTCGATGATGCCATTGCCCAATGCGGCGCGCCTATCGAGGACCATCATGCGGATAAGGACACCCGCTGGGAATATTTACCCGAAGGCGAAACCTACGATATACCCTATCGCTGCCTTTTGCCCAAGAAAGCGCGAGGATTGTTGGTCGCGGGCCGTTGCCTTTCAGCAGATCATGACGCGCACGCCTCGGTCCGGAGCATGGGACAATGCATGTCCATGGGTCAGGCAGCCGGCATCGCCGCCGCCCAAGCCTCTCAAGCTGGCGAGGACCCGGCCGAGATTTCCCGCTCAGCCCTCCAAGATCGACTGCGTCGGCTGGGCGCGCTCTTCTCCGAATGACCCGATGACCTTCGTCCGCACCGTTACCGGCGACATCCCACCGGCGGATCTCGGCATCACCAGCTGCCATGACCATCTGCTCTGGCGTCCGCCGGCTGAATTGGCAGGCGACGACCCAGATCTGGGGCTTACGGATAAGGAGGCTGCCCGGAAGGAGCTTGAACACTTTCGCCAGGCTGCTGGTCAGAGCCTTGTCGAGATGACCACCGTTGAATTGGCGCGGGACCCCGAGGGATTGCGCCTTCTATCCAAAGAGAGCGGCATCCAGATTGTGGCGGCCACCGGCTATAACAAAGCCAGATTCAGCCATGAGGTCGTGACCCATCGCTCTTCCAAATCCCTTGCGCAGGAGATGATCGAAGACTTGACCAAGGGGATGCAGGGCACCCACATCCAGGCAGGAGTCATCAAAGCAGCCACCAGCCTGGAATCTGCAAACTCCTCGGAGCGCAAGGTTATCGAGGCGGTCGGCCTGGCCCACAGGCAAACCGGGGCCCCGGTCTCCACCCACACCGAGGCCGGCACTTTCGTGCTGGAGCAGATCGATCTACTCGAGGACGCCGGAGTTGCATTGAACAAAGCGCTTATCGGCCATCTCGATCGAAAGCTCGAATTCGAATACCACTTACAGATAGCGCAGCGCGGTGTGTATATGGGTTTTGATCAGATTGGAAAAGCCAAATATGCGCCAGACGAGCTCCGGGCTGATTTGATCGCACGGCTCGTGCAGCGGGGCCACGGGGAGCAAATCCTGCTCGGAATGGACATAGCCCGCAAGTCTGGCTGGCCTTCAAACGGTTTCGCTTACGGGCCTGGTCTGACTCAGTTGCTCTGGAGCTTTTTGCCACGGCTGCGGCGGAAAGGTCTTTCCGAGGCCGAGATCACAACCCTGGTCATTGATAATCCAGCGCGTTGGCTTGCCTTCAAGGAGCGGCACCGTGGCTGAGCAACCTCCGCTGCTTGCCACACCGAGCGAGCCCACCATGTACTTCATCGGCGTCCGGACCGGCGGATCAGCCATCCACCAGATCTTCCCCCGGTGGGCTGAATGCCTGGCTATCGAAGGCGGGCTGGTGGGAGTGGACATTCCGCTCTCAGCGGAGCCTGAGAAATACCGCAGTGTGGTCAGGCACATCCAGAGCGAGAAACTCGCCCGCGGCGCACTGGTCACATCACATAAGGTTCATCTCTACCAGAGCAGCCAGGACATGATCGAGCATTCCGATCGCTACGCCAGTCATCTCAGCGAAGCTTCATGCCTCGCCAAGGAAGAGGGGGAGCTGCACGCCTTCGCCTTTGACCCGATCACCACCATCAGGGCGCTCAAGGAAATGCGTCACGAGCCATTTCCAGACAAAGCTGAAGCGCTCTCATTAGGCGCAGGTGGCGCCGGCCTGGCCCTGGCTGCAGGCTCCTTGCTTGAGCTTTCGCCCGCAGAGCGTCCATCCCGCGTTCATCTCGTGGATCGAGAACCGGATCGTTTAGCAGAGGTCGAGAAAGCACTGAAATCCCTGGGCTGCGATTTAAGGTCGGTTGAATTCCATCGAACGTCAAACCCGCAGGAGAATGACGGGATTATCGCCCGACTACCCCCGGAGTCGGTCATCGTGAACGCGACCGGTATGGGCAAGAACACGCCCGGTTCTCCCGTTACCATTCGAGTGGACTATCCGGAGATGGCGCTGGTCTGGGAACTCAACTACCGTGGCCCGAGGCCCTTTCTGTACGATGCCATGGCGAAAGCGGAGGAGAGGAATCTCTTGGTAGAGGATGGGTGGCGGCTCTTCGTAATCAATTGGGGCCTCATCATCTCCAAGATATTCGGTCGACCTCTTCAGCCCGGTGATTTGGCCAAGCTGGCGGAGATTGCAGAACCATTTAAGCCTTCAGCAGACTGAGGCTATCGATCAGCGACCTCCAGTAATTTGCAGTTCTCCTGAAGCAATTTATCCCCCTGCGCATGACCAAGTTCAAAGGCCTTGGCCAGTCCTTCTTCCGATGCGTGCATGACTTCCACCTCGATTTCGGCCAGCCGCCCTTCCGGCCCAAGCACATGCAGCTCCGGGCCATCCAGCTCCTCCGGCAAAATCTCTGATCGAAAGAAATCCAGGTATGGCCATTCGGGTTCATGATGGATTACCACCACGTCGCTGAAATCCTCCATCAGCAATGGCTTTATCGGGATTCCGGCCGTGTAGACCGCATCGATGTACGGCTCCCCATCAATCCACGCTGGCTGGTTCCAGCCGCTGTGCAGATAACGGCTTGAGGCGTAGCAGACCGCCTCAAGGTTGGTTGGATTAAGTTCCCGATGGGGTCCACTGCTACGCGAATCGAAGCAAACAAGCTCCAGATTCCGATCAGCCCAACTGGCGTCGGCATGGCGGATCATGAGCAGGAGCTCACGACCCAACCGCAGAAAACCAGCTCCCTGGGAGCGCTCGGCTGCCCCCTCCCCAACCACTCGATTGGCTGGGATGATCATGCGGGCAGCTTCAGGCCTGAAAAGATTTCGTTTAAGCCAGTGACTGTATTCTGCCAAGCCTTGCTTGAAGGATTGGCTCATGCTGCCCGTTTGCTGGTAGATCCTCCAGCCTTTAATCCAATATTCCGGCCCCGCCAGGCGCCCGATGCCACCTGCAGCCGCGTAAGCACTTGGCACCACCGTCGAAGAGGCGGCGGCATAAATCCGCGCGCGGAGTCCCGCCGCCTCGAAAGCAGCCAGAACTCCATGGCTGAAAGCACCGCGATACCCGCCGGCGCTGCAGGCAATGCCGAGGGTCATGCCGCTCTTTCCAACCAGCGCCTCGAAAGCCTGCATCCGCGCAGAATCATCACGAATATGAATTGGCTGAAGTTGCGTTCGCACCGGGAGACTTCAACAGATGACGAATGAAAAGTATGAGCAGAAAGCCAACAGGAGCAAAAAGGACGGCCTCAATCCAATACGCGATGTTCTGGCTCCACGCTCCAGTGGGGAATGTACCGACCCCAAATATGACCGCTGAAAACGCCGAAGAACCCAATGTGAGAGCCCCCAGCCAGCCCGACCAAGCTTTGCCCTTTATCCAACCCCAGGCAAACAGCACGGAAAATGGTATGACGATAGCATCTGCGACACCCGTCCCCACCAGGAGCCACCGCGCCTGTTGGCTCCACCCGCCGGCGGGCGGCGGCGCCAGGATTCTTGGAACGCCCGTCTGCTGCCATCGCAAGCTTTCTAGAGCCAAAGCACAAAAATGGACGATCTGGAGAATTCCATAGTAGCCAACGAGCAGACGAAGCAACGACATTCGCTGCTTTTCCATTGGATCTCCTTTTGTTCAGTTCGCTTCAGGTCAGGGATCAGGCTTTCGGGCGACGGAGAACTGCCTCCCACGTGCTCCCCCGATACCCGTCTTCTTCGATGAACTCATGCAATCGCAGGAT
>JBKHKF010000185.1:0-5691 GCA_046537745.1 Anaerolineales bacterium
CCCCAGGAGCGGACGCGATGAGGTGACCCTTCAACCGGGCGTGGGATGAAGGGGTCGGCTCCTTGGGTCCGTTTCAACATCTCCTCTTCGAGGCGATCGATGCATTCCAATAGGCCGACGCTCTCTCGAAGGTGCTGGCCTGTGTTTGTTTTGGAGCCGACCCGCAGCGCGTTTCGACGGCGGAATTCAATAGGGTTCATCTCAAGCCGCTCGGCCAGCATGTCGATAGCTGATTCAATGGCGAAGGCAGATTGGGTCACGCCAAAGCCGCGAAAAGCGCCCGACGGCGGGTTGTTAGTGTACATGGCGTAGCAGTCGGCGCGTACTGCGTCTACCTCATAAGGGCCAGAGGAGTGGGTGGTGGCTCTTGTCATTACCTTGTCGCCAAGGGAGGCGTAGGCTCCCGTGTCACCGTACAGTTCGGTTTGGGCGGCAGTCAGCTCGCCCTGGTGGGATGCGCCAAGCTTAAGGCGGATGCGGGTGGCGTGGCGCTTCGGATGCACCAGCAGGCTCTCGTGGCGGTCGTACAGAAAATTGACCGGCTGTCCGGTGGCTTGGGCGGCCAGCGCGGCGTGTATCTGGCCGGCGATGTCCTCCTTGCCCCCGAATCCGCCGCCGATCAGGGTGCCTCGCACTCGCACCTGCGACTGCTCAACGGCTAAGGCGGCGGCGATTTGCTCTCGATCGGCGTAGGGGATCTGGGATCCGACGAAGACTTCAATCCGTCCGTCCTCGGTGGGCCTGGCGATGCTGCATTCCGGCTCCAGGAAGGCATGATCTGTCGTGGCGGTGTGGAAGGTTTCTTCCAGGATGAGATCAGCTGCCCGTAGATTTGCCTCGATATCTCCTTTTTGGACCTCAATATGCTTAAGGAGGTTTCCCTTTTCATGGATTGATTCCGCGTCCGCTTGATGAGCCTGAACTGGATCGTCGATGACGGGCCGTTCTTCGATCTCAACTCGGATCTTGGCGAGCGCATGCTCTGCGCTCTGCCTGCTGTCAGCCACTACCAGGGCCAGTGCATCGCCGACATATCGGATCCGTTCACCGAGACCGATAAGCGCCGGCCAATCCTTATACACCACGCCGTGGTTGACTCGACCGGGGACATCTTCAGCCGTCAATACGGCGTGGACTCCCTCCATCCGCCGAGCCTCCTCCACATCGAGCTTGCGCAGGATTCCGTGGGGCACGCCAGCTCGAAGGGCCAGGCCGTGGAGCATGCCAGGAAAGTGGTAATCATCAGTAAAGAGAGCGGTGCCGCGCACCTTTGCCTCAGCGTCGGGCCGGGAAACGACCCGGCCGACAAATTCTCTGTCTTCCGTCTCCAGCAGGGCGGGAAACTCTATGGGTTCGCCGGTCTGAATATGTGCGGCCGCCGATTGAACCGCTCGAATGATGGAGGGGTAGCCCGCGCAGCGGCAGAGGGTATCTTTCAGGGCGTGCTGAATCTTCGGTTCGCTTGGTTCCGGATCGCGCTCGAGCAAGGCTGCCGCCGTCATGATCTGCCCCGGTATGCAGAAGCCGCATTGGACCGCGCCCTGCTTGATGAAGGCCTCCTGCAGCGGATGGAGCGTCCCACTGCTGGCCAAGCCCTCAATTGTCCGCACCTGGCGTCCAGCCGCCTTGGCCGTTGGATAGCCGCATGCCAGGATCGGGTCCCCATCGATGAGCACAGTGCAGCTGCCACACTCCATTTCGTTGCAGCCGATCTTGGTGCCTGTCAGGCCGATTTGATAGCGCAGGGTGTCGGAGAGCATTTCACCGGGTCCAACTTCGACGTGATGGGTCTGGTCGTTGACTGAAAGGGTAATCTCCATTTTTGTCATCTGGTTGCAACCTCCTCAAACTTCTCCATTGCCAGGCCACGCGCTCGTGCGTAAGCTGCCGGCAGCGTTCGTTCAACCAACACGCCAACGAGGTGTTGGCGATATGCTTTGGTGGCGCGATGTCGGCTGGTCCGCAATTGGGCTTCATCAAGGATCAGCTTGTTCAACGTTGCCAGTTTTTCTGTTTCCAATGAACGACCGATGAGATGGGCTTCTGCTTTCCGTGCGCGCCGGGGGCGCGGCCCCGAGGGGCCCACGGCGATCCTGGCCTCTTCGATCCTGTCGTCCTCTCCCACTTTGAGCCAGCCTGCCATGTTGAGGATGGCAATGGCGACTCCCTGCGGCCGCATGACCCGGGCGAACGCAGAACCCTCGGATGCCCTGCGGAGCGGCAGGCGGAAGCGAACCAGGATCTGGCGGCTACGGTCGAAGGTGGTTTCGCCGGGGCCGGCGAAAAGCGATTCTAACTCGTTCCACTCACGCCCCTTCTCCCCTGCAATTTCCGCCTGGGCGCCCAGGGCCAACAGCGCGATGGTCCCGTCCGCGGCTGGAAGCCCGTGGGCGACGTTGCCACCCAGGGTGGCCACATTCCGGACCTGTGGTCCGCCAATCAGGCTGCAAGCCTCCACCAGGCACTGGGCGTGCTTTTTAGCTTCGGGGCTGGAGATGATCTCTTGATGGGTGGCCGCGGCGCCGATGATCAAGCGATCCTCTTCTTTATAAATCCCAGCCAGCTCGTCTATTGAAGATATATCGACAAGGGTTTCGACGGGCGTTTCGCGGCCTTGCTGTAGATCAAGCAGCAGGTCGGTTCCGCCCGCAATGACCCGGGCAGAAGGCGCGTGTTCTTTTAAATCCAAAAGTGCTCGGTCTAGGGATGTTGGTTGCAGGTAGTTTTGCCAAGTGGCCATTTTGGTTGTCCATTGTTGAACTTGGGACCGATCAGCACTTCTCGACGAGCGGGGTTGCTCGACGCCGTTCATGGTCCACCCATGTCCGACCGCCGGTCCGAGGTTGCTGAATTGTAACATTCGATGTGGAGGGCTGCAATTTATCGAGATGCCGATGGCCGGATCTCAAATGCGAGAGATGAACTTTTCGATGGGCTTTTTCTGAATCGTGGGAACCCTGGCGTCTTCCGCCGCAAATCTAGTGATGAGCAACAGGAAAGGGCGTTCATTGCTTGGGCGATGCAAAATATCTGAAAGAAAACCCATGGGGCTGGGCGTGTGTGTCAAGGTGGCCAGGCCGGCATGGTGGAGCGCCGCAATGAGAACCCCGATGGCAATACCGACAGATTCCATCGCGTAGTAGTGCTTCACGCGTTCGCCGTCAGCGCTGAAACCGTAAGCCTGATAGAAAACCGCAACTAGATAGGGGGCATCTTCCAGGAAGGGCTTCCGCCAATTGGTTCCGAGCGGGCGAAGGGCCTCAAGCCAGTCCATTGTCGCTCGTTCTTCGTAGAATTGCTTCTCCTCGGCTTCCGCGGCTCTTCTGATTCCGGCCTTCACGGCGGGATCCTCAATCACCGCAAAGTGCCACAGCTGCTGATTTGCCCCGCTGGGAGCACGACCCGCAGCTTTCAGGCATGACTCGATGATGGAAAAAGGGACGGGCTGAGTCGAGAAATCCCGGACGGACCGGCGCCAGCTGACCTCATGGGCGAAGGATCGAGCTCGCTCCTCCATTTCGTCGAGGCTGAGGTCCCTGGGATCCGGAAGCGGCCCCATAACTAATTTTGACATTCACAAGCTCCTTTCCATGATCGTTGTGGCGCTGCGGGAACCCGATGTTCGGCCAGTATAATGCCCCCATTGAAACGAGGATTTGAGGTAGGTTCCGTATGGGTTGGCACAGTGGCAATTGGTGGTCCTACATCCGCTATGACGAGGAGCAGGACCGACCGGAGGTAAGCTGGGATTTATTGATGCGGGTCTGGCAGTATGCCAAGCATTACCGCAGCGGCATTCTGATAATCACGGCGACCATCATCGGCATTTCGCTGCTTTCGCTTATCCCGCCCCTCCTGATACGGGATTTAATCGATCGGGCGCTGCCGCAGCGGGATGTTCAGCGTTTGAACTTACTGGCCTTGGGCATGGTGGCGGTGCCACTGATCAATGGACTGCTGGGCGTGGCCCAACGCTACGCCAGTGCCAGGATCGGCGAGGGGATTATCTACGACCTGCGCCGAGATCTCTACGCTCACCTGCAGCGGCTCAGCTTGCGGTTTTTCACAAACACCCGGGCGGGGGAACTCATGTCCCGGCTAAACAACGATGTGGTTGGGGCACAGCGAGCAGTCACCGGAACCATGGTGACTTTAGCGAGCAATTCCGTCGCGCTGGTTGCAACCCTGGTCATCATGTTCAGCCTGGAATGGCGGCTCACGCTTCTAAGCATCATTATCCTGCCGCTGTTTATTCTGCCGGCCCGGCGTATTGGCCGCACGCTGCGCGGCATCACCCGCCTGTCGATGGACCTGAACGCCCGCATGAATGCCCTTATGAACGAAACGCTGAACATCAGCGGCGCGCTGCTGGTCAAGATCTTTGGGCGCTACGGCGAGGAAGTCAAGCGCTTCTCGGAACGAGCGGCTGACGTGCGGGACATCGGGGTGCGGCAAGCTGTGATCGGCCGCTGGTTCACCATGGGGTTGAGCCTGGTCAGCGCGATCGGATCCGCGTTGGTCTTCTGGGCGGGCGGTCATTTGGTGCTGCAAGGCGCCTTTACCATCGGCACCATCGTGGCCTTTACGGCCTACCTGCGAGAGCTGTATGGCCCGTTGATGGCGTTGACCAATGTGCGTGTCGACTTTGCCACCTCCATGGTCAGCTTCGAGCGCGTTTTTGAAGTGCTGGACCTCCCGCTGGAAATCGAGGAGCCGGAGAGCCCGGTCAAGCCCGGATCCGTAGATGGGCATATCCAATTTGAGGGCGTTTCCTTCAGCTACGTGAGCGGAGATGAGCGTGCCATTGGGCTGGAGGAGGTCAAGCGCTTCGGTTGGCGCCGCAACCTTGATCTGCCTGCGCTGTCCCAGGTGGAGAAAGACAAGGATGGTGAGGACCTCTCCGATGATGATTTGCGCTGGGCTTTGGAGGAGGTCAGCTTTGAGATAAAACCAGGTGAGCTGGCCGCGCTGGTGGGGCCCAGCGGTGCAGGGAAAACCACCATCACCTATCTGGTTCCCCGCCTTTATGATCCGACCTACGGCCGGATCAAACTGGATGGCAATGACTTGCGCGAGCTACCGCTGGATTGGTTGGCAAAGCAGGTCGGCATGGTGACGCAAGAGACCTATTTGTTCCATGACACCATTCGCAGCAATCTACTGTACGCGGATCCGCAAGCCAGCCAGGAGGACATTGAGTCTGCCTGTCGAGCGGCTAACATTCACGAGTTTATCGAATCACTGCCGGACGGCTACGAAACCATCGTTGGTGAGCGGGGTTACCGCCTTTCCGGCGGCGAGAAACAGCGGGTGGCTATCGCCAGGGTGATTCTGAAGGATCCCAAGGTGCTGATCCTGGATGAGGCCACCAGCCATTTAGATTCGCAGTCCGAGGCGCTTATCCAGAGCGCCATGGAGCAGGTGATGCAGGGACGCACCTCACTGGTTATCGCCCATCGTCTCAGCACTGTGATGGGCGCCGACCGGATCCTGGTCATGGATTCGGGCGAACTAGTGGAGCAAGGAAGGCACCAGGAGCTGCTGGCGAAGGGCGGCTTATACGCTGACCTCTACCATACGCAATTTCACGCTCAGCTTTCAATTCAGACTGACTAGCAGCAGGAAAGTACCGGCCAGACTGCGGAATGTCTCTTTGCAACCCTGACGGCTCTTTTGCGTATAGGGTGATAG
>JBKHKF010000186.1:0-5683 GCA_046537745.1 Anaerolineales bacterium
CCTTATTAGGGCGCTTCTGGATTCTAGGGCGGGTTGAGAGCTTCCAGGTCCTCCATCGTATCAATGTCCCGCAGCTCTGGCAGTAAACTGAAGGAAAGCGCCCGTTCCTTGATGCGCGCTGCAGTCTGCGCCAGCACTTGATCCGTACTCCAGTTGATTTCATCAAAGAGTCGCCAGCCGGGCGATCGCTGGCCAATCAGATAATAGCCACCGTCCACCGCTGGTCCGAGCACCACCTCGTCAGAATCTAGTAAATCATTGGTCTGCAAAATGAGCTCCGTCGAGAGGTCCGGCGCATCGGTACCTATCAAAATCACCTTGGCTGAGCCCTGTGAAAAGAGCTCCTGGAAAGCGTGGTGCATGCGCTGCCCAAGGTCCTGCCCTTGTTGCATTTTGAGATTCAAATGCGGGAACCGCTGTTGAAACCAGTGCAGATGCTTGGGTCCGGCGCAGTAAAGAAAAAGCTCGAGTTGACTGCTGGTAGCTTGTGCTTGAGCCAGCTGATGAAGCAGCATTTCCTCATATTGTGCCGCCGCGGCGCGCATTCCGATCTGCTCGCCCAGCCGAGTTTTAGCCAGGCCTGGCAGGGGGGCTTTCGCAAAGACCGCCAGGCTGCCGTCTCTCATGAAATTCTCCCCGCAGGTCGGTCTCGATCCGTTTGCCAGTAAATGGGCGCCAGATCTTCGGGTCTGCGGCGAAACAGGTGGTAGGCCGTCAGCAAGCGAAGGTCGAGCAGCAGTTGGCGCAACACGCCGTGTTCCATGAATCGCCGTGATGTGGTCACCACAATCTCTGGCCGTCGAAGCCAGCGGCCGAGTGAGCCCAGTTTCTGGACAAGTTCAAGATCTTCCATTAGGGGAATATCCGGAAACCCGCCCACCGTTTCAAAGTCAGAATGGCGGACAAAAAGAGCGCTGTCGCCGAAGATGAGCTTTGAGGTTGGCAGGCGCAGCAGCCATTCGGCCAGCGTTAGCCAGGGATGGCCCGGACGATAACGAGGAGTGAAAGTGCCTCCAACGATGGAGCGGTCCTGGAATGTTTCCCGGACAGCCCGAGGATATTCAGAGGGCAGCAAACTGTCGCCGTGGCAGAACAGCAACCATTTCGATCTTGCCTGTTGCGCGCCCAAATTCATTTGTGAGGCGCGGCCGCGCGGCCCAGTTATTGTTGGGACTCTTTGGCTGGCCACTTCGATAGTGTTATCTTGTGAACCGCCGTCGACCACGAGCACATCTTTCGCTCCGATCCCGGGCGGCGCCAGCGCGCGATCCAGCACCTGCTCGATCCATTCGCCTTCATCGAGTGTTGGAATGATGATGGTTAATTCGGACACCAGCCCTCCCGCTGTGGACCAGACTCAGGGTAGATTACTTATCGTCAAACTGCTTTGAATTTTCCATGGATGTGGTGGATGGGTCGGGAAGGCAGATTACTCTTGATCCCCTTCGGTGGGCTCAAGGAAAGCGAGCGCCCGGTCCACTTCACTGTCCATCACCAACTCAAGGTGGGCGCCTTTGGCGCTCTGCTCCACATCAATCACCCGGACCACATCCGCCCATTCTTCCGCCCCGGGCAGCAGATCCGTCAGGTGGTTGACGGATTCCTCAAAGAAGGGGCGGTTGAAGGTTTCTTCGGGGCTATCGATGGCGATCGCAAGCGGATAAATCTTCGCTTCGACAAGGTCCTGAAAGAAGTGGGTTCCATAGGATGGCTCCGGGGCCTCCTCGCCTTCAAAGAGTTCGATGAGAGCGTTTGCGTTGTAAATATCGGCATAGCTGACGGGGATGCCGAGTTCAGTGTTGGAGCTCCCCCAGCGGCCCGGGCCCATCAAGATAAAGGTCTCCTGCTCGAGCTTCTGATTCAGATTCCCAATTAATTGAGCCAGCTCGCGGCGGATGCTTCCGACGGGCAGCTTGTTGTAACCTTTGGGTTCGACGTAGATGACATAGCGGATATTGGACAGCCGGCCGTTGGGCACGACCCGATCGATGGTAAAAATCTTCCTTTCGGGCGGAACGGCAGAGGGGAGCTTGGCCCGCTGGGCATCGAGTCGGCTCTGCGGCCGGCACTGGACCAACCCGATCTCCACCTCCGGCTCACCGTCGTTACCATCCGAGAGGCTGATGGCAAACTCGGTATCCACGGGAATTTGATACGCCTTTTCGAGCGTAGCCAACATGGACCGCATCAATGAGGGAAACTCGGTGCGCCGCAGCAGCTCGCGGAAGGTGATCACAACGTCCTTTACGTCCAAATTGAGCGGGCGGCTGACGAAATCCTGCAGCGTCCCCTGCTGGTAGAGTTGGCCGATCCATCGCAGATGAGGCATGCGGCTGCTGATAACCTCTTCGATGGGAAGCGTTCGGAAGCTGTTCTGCTCCAGGTCGATCAGATCCACCTTGGTCTGGGAGTAGCGTCGGATGGCGATCGTGTCCGCCTCAGGCCGAAGTTCCGGGTGGCTCAGTGCGACGAGCCGTGGGTAATCTCCGGCGACAGTGTCGACAGCTCGCGTGCCAAGCCCCCATACCATCCGCAAGAAGCCGGACGTGCGATCGATGCGTGGGCTCCAGCGGAATTGATTGCGGGAGAAGGCAACTCCGGCTGCGTCGGGCAGGTAGAAGCGACCGAGTTTGTGGCCGACCACCTCCTGAATCAGGATGGCCATCCGCTCGTCGTAATCCACTAAGCCCATGCGCCGACGGTAAAGCAGCACATCCGGGCTGTAAACGCTGGCGTAAATTCGGCTGATTGCGGAAACCAGATCGCCCAGATTCTCCTTGCGCTCCCCTTGGTTGGGGCAGAAATAGGACTCATATTTGCCGGCGAAGGAGGTGCCGAAGGAGTCTTCCAGAAGGCTGGAGGAGCGGACGATCAATGGCTTGCCTTCGACGGCTTGTAGAATGGCGCGCAGGTTGTCGATGAACTCCTCGGGGAAGAGTCCCTGGCGAAACCGATCGCGGATTGTCGGATGCTCCTGGCGTATCTCGTCCTTAGACTTGTACTTTTGATTGGCGAAGGCGAGCAGCCCGTTCGATTGAGTGAACTGGTAAAAAACATCGGCGCCAACGTACCAGGAGTTGGGCACGTTTAGATGGCGGAGCAGCTCCGGGTCGGCCGTCTTTCGCAGCACGGTTTCGGCCAGCTTGATGCCAGCCGCCTTGCCGCCAATCTTGCCCCGACCAATGCGCCGGCTGCGGATCTCTTTTAGATCCGAGATATCGAACCATTCCTTGGCGATGCCTAGATATTCGAGATGATCGCTGATCATGGATTTGATCAGAACAACTTTGATTTCTTGCAGATCGTGCACGACTCGTTCCTGCTCCTCTGGCGGCAAGGCCTCATAGGCCTCACCCTGCGCGAAGAGCATGTCCCATGGGGCTAATTCGGGGTGGAAGGTCAGCACGACGTCCTTGGATGGCAGGCGCTCAGCCAGCACCGATCGCACGATTTCTTCAAACTGCTCGTGGGGCAGGTTGTAGGCGAAATAAAAGTCAGTCAGATTGTCCCGGATGATGCGAAGGCGCTGCTGCCAGGCGTCGGCCGGCTCGCCGCCGTCCGTATCGTACATACCCTCCCGCTTTTGAGATTGCTTTGCCTTCTCCCGGGCTTCGGCATCGAAATCCTCCGGCGAGATTACCTTACGCTCAAAAAGAACTTCCCGCATTCGCTCACGGATGATGGGCGCCAGGATCGGGTATTGACTCAGTTCAAGGTATAGCGTCAGAACTTTGGGGAAAGAGCCGGAATCGACCGCGGTCATCGCCTTCTCCTGATTGGGCAAGGACGGGCTAGTGCCTTTATTCTACCGGCTGTCATCGCCTCCGATAAAGCCAGCGGGCTGCGCGCCGGTCTGGCCCGGATGCCTGAGGTGGAGATGGCAGGAAGAACAGGCCTGCTTATGGGGGGCTGCAAGGGATTGCCGGATGAAGCGGGTACGTCGAATCTGCCGCTATGGGCTGGCGGCGGGTCTTTGGCGGGCTTGTCGGATATGCGCCAGCGCAGCCTCCACCCCCTGCTGGATCGGATCGAAATTTCCCACTTCGACTGCATTCCTGGAAATCAGCGCACTGCCTATGCCCAGGCAGGCTGCCCCAGCATCAATCCATTGCTTGATCTCTTCCGGTGCGGGTGAAACACCACCGGTGGGCATCAATTGGCTCCAGGGCATCGGGCCGAGTATCGAGCGGATGAAGTCCGGGCCACCCAGCGTTGAGGCTGGGAAAACTTTGCAAATTTCCACACCCAACTCCTGGGCGGCGGATATTTCGCTGGCGCTGCCGCACCCCGGCACATAGGTGACCTGGCGGCGGTTGCAGCTTTTGGCCACTTTGGAGTTCAGGACCGGCCCGACGATAAAGTCCGCCCCGACCTGAAGGTAAAGGGCGGCCGTGGCCGCATCGACGATGGAACCAGCGCCGAGAATCAAACGATCGTCGTCGCTGAAGTGGCTGGCGATCCCTTCAAACACTTGATGGGCGTGCGGACCACGGTTTGTGAACTCGACACAGCGGGCGCCACCGTCCAAACATGCCTTCACCACCTGGATCGAGGTCTTGAGATCCTGGTGGTAGAAGATCGGAACCAACCCGGTGTCGATCATCGCGCTGAGAACGTTGAGCCGGCTGGAACTGTCCATCCGCAAACCTTTCTGAATGTCTAGAAGTGTTCCATCGCAGGTGCGAAGCTCAAGGCGCTGCGGCGTAATCCGCGGCGGTCCGCTTTCAGTAATTGTATAGGAGGTCCGGGAAGAATCAGAGTGAGGAGAAAATTATAGGCCTGCGTCGGCCGCCCATATCGAGCATCAATATATTGGATGGCCCAGCGCTCTGACGCTGCTCGCCTGGACACCAGGCGTGCCCCAAAGGAGGTTATACGCAGTTGGAGGGTTATTCAGCTTTGCGCCTGATGGAATCCGCTATCGTCCCAAATGCATCGGCATGATGACGTGCAGGAAGTCGTCGCGGCCGACGGAGCGCAGAACCCCTGGCGAGGAGGCGTTGTTGGTCTCCAGCGCCACGTTTGGCGTATCGACGATGCTGAGCACATCGATCAGGAAGCGCACGTTGAAGGCAATCTCCAGCGGCTCGCCTTCAATGGTTGCGTCCACGGCCGTCTCGTTGGAGCCGGTTTCCGCCGCGGTGGCGGAGACCTCAAGCTTGCCAGGTTCCAGATCGGATCCTGGCGTAATTCGCAGACGGGCGGAGTGAGCGGCTTCCCGCGCAAAAATGTCAGCCGCCTTGCAGGCCTTGAGGAAACTGCTGGTCGGGAGCACCGTTCGAGTACTGTAACCGTTGGGGATGATGCCCTTGACGTCCGGGTAGGTTCCTTCGATCAACTGCGATACGAGCTCCAGGTCCTTCGTTCTGAAGATAACCTGGCCGCGATTGGGCGGCAGGATCATGGTTACAGTTTCGTTGTCACCTGTGGCGCGGGCCAATTCGGACAGGGCGCGGCTGGGAATGATCGCCTGGAACGGCCCGTTTTCGGCGGTGGAAAGTCCGGAGGTGCGCAGTGAAAGGCGAAATCCATCGGCCGCCGCCATGGAGAGTTCGCCGTCCTCAATTTCCACCAGCACGCCCGTCAGCACCGGTCGGGCGTCATCGCTCGAAGCGGCGAACACCACCTGGTGGATCATCTCGCGCAGGTCCTCCAGATCGAGTTCGAGCCCGCTATCCAGATC
>JBKHKF010000187.1:0-5663 GCA_046537745.1 Anaerolineales bacterium
GGCTGAGGGCGTCAAGGTAACCAGGATGTTGATGGTAGGCCTGAGTCCAATGGATCTCGGGCAGCTCGACCCAGCTTGTGAGCTCGGCCATGGCGGCATCCAGACCGGCGGCTGTGGTGGTGGCCGAATACTGCGGGTAAAGCGGAAACAGCAAGATTTGATCGGCGCCCTTTTGATGGAGACGGTGCAACCCCTCGGCGACGGAGGGCGCGCCGTAGCATAAGCCGATCTCGACGATGACGTCCCGATCCGTCGTTGCCAGCAGCTGGTGTCGAAGCGCCTCCGCCTGCTGGCGCATGATCACCAGCAGGGGAGAACCCTGCTTGGTCCAGATGTTCTGATAAAGTCGAGCAGAGCGGCGGGGACGGACGTTTAGGATGATCCCGTGGAGGATTGGAAGCCACAACCAGCGAGGATAGTCGATAATTCGCCGATCACCTAAGAACTGGGCCAGATAGCGCCTGAGCGCTGCTGCCGTCGGTGCCTCAGGTGTGCCGACATTAATCAGCAAAACTCCAATGGGATCACGCATGGATAGAGTTTATCCTTGCTTGAGAATGTATAAATATGTGAAATATTACTAAAAATCGGTGATACATGCACTGGTTTGTAGGGCCAAAGGACAACGGAGGGGGATATAGCTGCTGTCCGAATTCGGAGAGGCAATTTGGAGGACCCGTCATTTGTACCCATGCGGATTGGCTTGATGCCACTGCCAGGCGGATCGAATGATCTCCTGGAGTTCGGGATGCTCGGGACGCCAGCCCAGGTCACGCTGAATCATATCGGAGCTGGCCACCAGCCGTGGCGCGTCGCCGGGGCGGCGGGGCGCCTCCTCGGCGGGGATTGGATGTCCGGTTACCTCGCGGGCGACCTCAATCACTTCGCGCACAGAATAGCCGGCCCCGTTACCCAGATTGTAGACCAGCCGATCGGTCTCTTCCAAGGCATCCAACGCCAGCAGGTGGGCATCGAGCAGGTCCGCGATATGTATGTAATCACGGATGCAGGTACCATCCGGCGTCGGGTAATCGGTGCCGAAGATCTTGATGTCTTCGCGCTGTCCCAGCGCCACCCGGAGCACCAGCGGGATCAGGTGGCTTTCAGGTTGATGGGCCTCGCCGCGGCCGGGAAGCGCCCCGGCCGCGTTGAAATAGCGCAGGGCCGCATACTTGAGGTTGTGCGTTTGGCGGTACCAGTCCAGAGTCTGTTCGATCATCAGCTTGGTTTGCCCGTAGACGTTGACGGGGCCCAAGGGTGAATCCTCTGAAAGCGGCTGGTCGCTGGATTGATAAACGGCCGCCGTGGAGGAGAGCACAAAACGCGGAATACCTGCTGCCACCACCTCTTCGACCAGACCCATGGACAGCACCGTGTTGTTGTGAAAATACTTGCCGGGGTCCTGCATGCTCTCGCCTGCTTCGATGAAGGCGGCGAAATGCAGCACAGCGTCAAACTGGGCGGACCGCAAACTTTCCGCCAGGATTTCGCGGTCGGCCAGGTCGGCGTGAACGAAGGAGGCGCCCTCCGGGATGGCCTGACGGTGCCCGGTAACTAAGGAGTCGTACACGGTAACGCTGTGGCCTGCCTCAAGGAGCAGCTTAGCGCCCGCGGAGCCGATGTAGCCGGCGCCTCCCGTTACGAAAACGTTCATCGTGTCTCCTCAATCCTTCATGCTAGCTGGGGGCGTCCTGGTCGATCTCCAGAGGTGCAATGGAGGCCAGCAAGTGTTTGATACCCTGGTCGCCAAAAGCGACAATAACCTCTTCGTCGTCGCTGTCCACCCTGGATTCCATGACGATTCCCTCGCCAAAGGTTGGATGACGGACGTGCATGCCGGCCTTAAACTGCGCTTCCACGAGCTGGGCTTCCTCCTCGGGCCAATCGGTATCCCGCTGGAAGATCACTTCACCCTCGGTCATCGCGCTGACCCAGTTACCCTTGGTCAGATCTTTCGGGATATCCTCCAGGAACCGTGATGGGTCGCTGACAGTGGAGCTCCCGTAGATACGGCGCCGGAAGGCACGCACCAAATAAAGCCGGTCCTCTGCCCGGGTGATGCCGACGTAAAACAAGCGTCGCTCCTCGGCCAGTTCCTCGGGTTCCTCAAGCGAGCGCTGATGCGGGAAGACGCCTTCGTCCAGCCCGACAATGAACACGACGGGGAACTCCAGGCCCTTGGCGGCGTGCAGGGTCATCATCACCGGGGCGTCCAAGCTCTCCGAGAGCGTGTCCTGATCGGAGACCAACGCGACATGCTCCAGGAAGGTCAGCAGGTCCATGGAGCGGAACTCCTCAGCCACCCGCTGCAGTTCGAGCACGTTCTCCCAGCGGTCGGCGCCCTCCTCGGTGCCGTCATCGATGTGTTCTCGATACTGCGTGTCCAGCAAGATGCGCTCAATCAACTGGTCGATGGTGGCTTTCTTCTTGACCTCGAGCCATCGTTGGAGCAGCGCGCCAAATTCAGAGAGCACACCGCCGGCGCGGGTGCCAAAGGCCTGGGCTGCTTCTCCTTCCGGGTTCTCTGTTAGCTCGAGAAGCAGTTCGCCCGGAGACACATCGCGGGCTCTGGCTTGAGCAGAAAGGGTGTCCACGGTCTTGGGTCCAATGCCGCGGGTGGGTGTGTTGATCACCCGGAGCAAGCTGTGGTCGTCGGCGGGATTGTGGACCAGCCGCAGATAAGCGATCAAGTCCCGGACTTCGCGGCGTCCATAGAAGCGCTGGGCGCCGACCAGGCGATAGGGGAGCCCAGCGCGAAGAAAGGTTTCTTCCAGGACGCGGGATTGTGCGTTTGTCCGATACATGATGGCGCAATCGCCGGGCTCCGCCAACCCTCTGGCCTTCAGATCGGCGATGGTCTCCAATACGAATCGGGCTTCCTCTTCCTCATCGTGGGCTTCATGAATGGTGATGGGCAGCCCGCCCCGGCGCTCGGTAAAGAGCCGTTTGCGCTTCCGACCGGGGAGCCGGTCGATGACGGCGGTGGCGGCATCGAGGATCTTCTGGGTCGAGCGGTAGTTCTGCTCAAGCAGGATTATCTGTGCCTGCGGGTAGTCTTTCTCGAACCGATGGACATTGCGGTAATCGGCGCCGCGCCAACGGTAGATGGATTGGTCGGCGTCGCCGACAGCGAACAGATCCGGCTCCGCCGGCGTCAAAAGGCGCAGCAGTTCGTACTGGGCGCTGTTGGTGTCCTGAAACTCATCCACCAGCAGGTGTCGATAGCGCTGGCGATAGCGTTGGCGGACGCTCTCGTGGGCCCGGAGCAAGCGGACTGCGTAGAAAAGCAAGTCGTCAAAATCCAGCGCGTTGTTTGAGAGCAAAAGCTCTTGATAATGCTGATAGACGCGCTGGACAATTTCAGCGAAATAGGTGTCGGTGACGTAATCCTTGGCCAGTATCAGCTCGTTCTTGGCGGTGGAGATGGCGCTGTGCACTTTGCCGGGCTGATAGCGCTTGGGATCTAAATTGAGTTCGTTGACGGCTTGCTTGATGAGCGATCGCTGATCATCGCTGTCGAAAATAACAAAATCCCGCTCAAAGGGAAGGTATTCCGCTTCTGTTCTCAACATGCGGGCTGCCTGGGAATGGAAGGTGGCCAGGCTCAAGCCCTGGCGCGCTTGGTCGGCGTAGGTGGCCCCGAGCAGATTCTCGACGCGCGAGGCCATTTCGCGGGCGGCCTTGTTGGTGAAGGTGACAGCCATGATTCTGTCTGCCGGTGCGCCGTGATGCTGGATCAGGTAGGCGATGCGATGGGTCAGGACCCGGGTCTTGCCGGAGCCCGGGCCGGCCAGTACAAGCACCGGGCCGGCAGGCGCGGTGACGGCTTCGCGTTGTTGGGGGTTGAGCGATTCCAGGAGATCCACAGCAGTCCTAACGTCCATGGCGGGATGGCCGGGCGAGCCTCGGGCCGGCCCGCATTCTAATGGCTCGGCCCAAGCCTATCAACCGGCGTTCATTCCCCGCGCCTTGGACCGATGTCCAGGATACCGGAACCTGCAAACAGGCCCTTCAGCGGGTGCATGTCCAGCGGCATGACCGCGCTGTCGGCGAAGTAGGGGAAATCGAAGTGGACCTCATCGCCCACTTCCTTGCCGGGCAGCGGCATTAACCGAGCCGTCAGCGGTTTGTTGTGACGAAGAGCCAGCGCTGCCAGGTCGAAGAGAAGCGGCGCGATGGCCTCGGGCTCGGTGTCACCCGGCAGCGGGATGGTGTCGAGCCCGGTGCCGCACATGGAAGCATAGAGCAGCAGGTCGGTCAAACTGATCTCCCCTGCGGCCGCTCGCTTAGCGAGCACCTCGTCTTCAAGCACGGGCAGGAAAAGACCGCAGAATCCGGTCCGCTTGAACTGGGCCCGGTCGAGGCAGTCCGTCAAGAAACCGGCCGCGGCCACAGATCCGGGACGGCCGAAAGCCGTCAGACCGAGGGACTCCAGCGCCGAGCCGACGGACCGCAGGTGGTCGGGGAAGGGGGCCAGCGAGAAATCAATGCCTAGAAAACGGAACTCATGGTCCAGCGCGATGGGCTCCACCGTACGGGCCATGGCGGTGGCGTGGGCCTCCACCATGCTGACCATGCGCCGGCGCCCGGTGGCCAGTGAGGGGATCTCGCGCAGCGCATCCACGGCCACTTCGGCCGCCTCGGTCGCCAGCGCGAATCCTGGCGGGCCGCCTTGATGATAGGCAGCGGGGAAGAAAGGGCCGCCGGGGCCCACATTGGCCAACGCGGCAAATCGCAAGTTGGCGAAGCCGTCCTCCGATACAGTGCTGTTGCGCACGATCACGTCCGCTGCCTTCCGGGCAGCAACCAGGGACAGTCCAGTTTCGGCGTCGGCGATGAGGGCGGATGTGAAGACGTTCTCGGTGGCGGCTAATATTTCCGGGATCACCTGGAAGCCCTCGGGCTCATCAGGCAGCGCCGGACCGATGGCGGCGTAATCGAAACCGTGCACAAAAGCTTCGGCCTCAAGGCGCTGGGCGAACTCGGAGCGGTCCTCGGGAGGTACGGAGTTTGAACCCTCGGCTGGCGGTGGGGTGGCCAAGCGGGTGGTCTGAATTTCATAACCGGCGGCCTCAAGCGCGTCCCGGATGGATTCCATTGCCTTGCCGGCGGTTTCGACCCGCGCTGGCTCCAGGGGCCAGCCAGGTTCAATAAAGGCGGTGATGGCTCGAATCTTCATGCTTTTCCTCGTTGGCGTCGTATTTCGAACAGAATGACGGCAGCGGCCACGGCGGCGTTGAGCGAATCGGCGGGCCCTTCCATGGGAATATGGGTGACCTGGTCGGCGAGTTCAGCTAACTTGGCGCGGGCTCCATGCGCTTCGCTGCCGATCAGCAGCGCGCAGGGCGGCTGCCAGTCTACCTGAGTATACGCTGGTCCCTGATTTGTTTCAGCGAGCCACAACGGCAGGCCGGCCAGTGCGGATTTCAGCTCGGAAGGTTTAGCCCATTGCAAGGGGATGTGCAGCAGCGCGCCCATAGCACCGCGCACCACCTTCGGGTTGAAGGGGTCGACGGTGCCCGGCGTCAGGACTAAGCCTTCAACGCCCGCCGCCAAGGATGTTCTTAGCAGCGTTCCCAGGTTGCCCGGGTCGGCCAGTTGATCGACGGCTACCAAGAAGCTCGGCTCAACGGGCAGTTTGAGTTGGGGGAAAGGCGCCACCA
>JBKHKF010000188.1:0-5657 GCA_046537745.1 Anaerolineales bacterium
CAGCCAGGGCGACGCCATCCGCGCGCTCGCCAAACGGTATGCAAGAACTCAATGGAATCGCGCACGGGATGGAAGTAGCTGGTCGTATCGGTGCCGTATATCGTTCGTATATCTACCCAGGCAATCTTCAAATCGTTGCGCAGCGCCGCACCAATCACTTCTACTTCATACTCAAAGCCAACCGCCGAGAAATCGATCACTTCCAGCAACGAACGGGCGTAGAGTCGATAGCCACTTTGATTATCGTAGATCTTCTCCCCAACCACCTTGCTCAACAGCCAGGAGCCGAAGGGGTTGGTGTATCCCCGTGGAAAGGGCATTTTGGAAAAATCACGCTTTCCGATAACCAGATCCGCCGCTTCGCTCCTAAACACGACCAGAAACTTGGGAATTTCCATAGGGTCGTGCTGTCCATCGGCATCAATGGTGACCACGGCCCGCAGCTGCTCCTCCAGTGCCCACTGGAAGCCAGTCCTCAGCGCAGCGCCCTTCCCTTGATTAACCTGATGACGAAGCACCATGGCGCCTGCGTCCTCCGCCACCTGGTCCGTGCCATCGCTCGACCCATCGTCCACCACCACGACCGGAAGGGTTTGCTTTGTGCCTCTGATGACCGGCTCGATCGCACGATGCTCGTTATAAGCTGGGATCAGCGCGACAATCCGGTCCTTCCATTGCGCCATGTTTCACTCCATTTGGCATCATTGTGGCAGGAAATGGGTTGGCCGAAGACATTCTACCATCGGCCCAGGATCAGCATCTCAACCCCTCCCACGCTGTAAATCTTCGCTCCGATTTTTGGTAACCTAAGGGCCGGCCGGCGTTCAGGGAGAAGCGATGGCAGAAGACCCCAATCCTTACAACAGTACATCAGCGATAGAAGCGGACGTCTCACAGACAAGCGTCGGCTGGATCCTCGTCGCCACCATCCTGGCATCCAGCATGGCTTTTATCGACAGCACCGCTCTCAATGTCGCACTGCCGGCGCTCCAGGCGGATCTGGCTGCGACAGGCCGAGAGCTGCTCTGGATCGTCAACGCCTACATGCTGCTGCTCTCTGCGTTGACGCTGACTGGCGGCTCGCTCGGTGATCGCTATGGCCGCAAGCGAGTGTTCATAATAGGAATTTCGGTCTTCGCTGGAGCCTCGGTAATGGCCGGCCTATCACCAACAAGCGAGACACTGATCCTTGCCCGCGGTTTCCAGGGAATAGGGGGTGCGCTGATGGTGCCGGGCAGCTTAGCCATCATTTCTGCGTCGATCCCCGCCGGTGAGCGCGGCACGGCCATCGGTACTTGGTCCGCTTTCACCACCTTGACCACCATCCTCGGCCCGGTGCTTGGCGGCGTGCTGGCAAGCGCCGGCTTATGGCGAGCCGTTTTCTTCATCAATGTCCCCTTGGCCGCCTTTGCGTTGCTGGCGACGGCCCGCTGGGTTCCAGAATCCAGGGATGAGGAAGCAACTCGGTTGGATTGGCTGGGATCCGTGGTAGTTACATTGTCACTCGCGGCCATCACCTATGGAGCTATTGAAGCTCCAGAGCGAGGTCTGGATCGCCCATATGTAGGAGCCGGCCTCGTGCTGGGTTTGATCGGCCTAGTCGCTTTCATCTTCATCGAGCGATGGGTGGAAAAGCCGATGGTTCCGCTGAGCCTTTTCAAGTCGCGTGACTTCAGCGGCGCCAATCTGCTGACCCTGATGCTGTATGCCGCTTTGAACGCAGCCTTCTTCTTCTTGAGCCTGACACTGATTCAGGCACAGGGCTATCAAGCCCGCCAGGCCGGTTTCGCGACGCTTCCAATGGCCGTGCTGCTGGCATTGCTGTCAAGATGGGCCGGCGGCTTGGTCCACCGCTATGGCGCTCGCGGGCCGCTCATCATCGGACCCGGGCTGGCCGGCTTTGGATTCTTCGGCCTAAGCCTGCCGGATCTCGTTTCGGGCGCGTCTAGCTATTGGACCACCTATCTGCCTGGCATCGCCTTGATCGGAGTGGGCATGGGAATAACAGTTGCGCCGCTCACCACCGTTGTCATGAGCGCGCCTCCTCAGAAGCAGGTCGGCGTCGCCTCTGGTGTCAACAACGCCATCGCCCGTGTGGCCGGCGTGCTCGCGATCGCCATCTTCGGCGGCCTCGCCCTGCTTTCTTTCCGTCAGGTTCTCACCACCCGTGCTCAAGAATTGCCGCTGAGGCCCCAGCAGCAAACTGAACTCATCGCCGAGGCGGAAAAACTGGGGGAAGCTGAACCGCCACCGAGCCTCTCCCAGGGCGAGGCGAAACAGGCTGAGCGCGCCATCCGGCTGTCGCTCTTGACCACCTTCAAACGAACCGCCATCGCCTCCGCTGGCCTTTCCTGGCTCGGCGCGCTGGCCGCCGCCCTGCTCATCGGGCGCGAGGAGGATGGGTGGGATCCCGAAAGCGAAAGGGCACCAGCCTGATTTGCTGGCGCCCAAAATTCAAAGAGCTTGAGGAAAAGCTTACACTTCTTGGGTGCTAGCTCGCCTCTTCCTCCGCCTGTTTCTCCTGTACATCTTCTTCTGATCTTTCCGGTTCTGAGCCATCCTCGCTGAAACCGAGGATCCTCATGACTTCCTTGCCGGTGAGCTCTTCTTTCTCCACCAGCGCATCGACAACTTTCTCCATTCCCTCTCGATGCTCTTCGAGCGTCCCGCGCGCGAGGCTGTAGGAATCATCCAGGATCTTCTTGACCTCTTCGTCGATCTCCCTGGCTGTGGTCTCACTGTACTCGCGGCGCTGGGTGATCTCTTCACCGAGGAATACGTTTTCTTTCTCTGAACCAAGGGCGACGTTACCCAGCCGTGGGCTCATTCCCCAATCGAGCACCATTTTTCGGGCCAGCTTGGTCGCCTGCTTCAAATCGTTCTCAGCACCACTGGTCTTAGTCTCAAAGATCATGTCTTCGGCCGCGCGTCCACCCATCATCACCGCCAGCCGATCCAGCATGTACTCCTGCGGATACAGATAGCGCTCACGCTCCGGCATTTGCTGCGTGACACCCATCGCCCTGCCCCGTGGCACAATCGTAACCTTATGAATGGGGTCGGTGTTGGTCAGCGCGGCCGCCACAACAGCGTGGCCGGCTTCGTGGTAGGCGATCATGCGGGTCTCTTTTTCGGTAAGCGCCAGGTTCCGACGCTCAAGACCCATCAGCACTTTATCGCGCGCCTCTTCGATGTCCAGGTTGCCGATCGCGTCCTTCCCCTTGCGGGCGGCCAGCAGTGCCGCCTCATTGAGTAAGTTCTCCAGGTCGGCGCCGCTGAAGCCCGGCGTTCCGCGGGCAACGCGTTCAAGATCGACATCAGTTGTCAGCGGTTTGTTTCGGCTGTGGATCTTGAGGATATCCTCCCGATCCTTCATCGTCGGCAGATCAACCGTGATTTGCCGGTCAAACCGACCGGGACGTAGAAGTGCCGGGTCAAGAATATCCGGGCGGTTGGTGGCCGCCATCACGATGACGCTTTCATTGGGTTCGAAGCCATCGAGCTCGTTGAGCATCTGGTTCAAGGTCTGCTCACGCTCGTCATGACCGCCACCTAAGCCGGCACCCCGACGGCGGCCGATGGAATCCAGCTCGTCGATGAAGATAATGCTCGGGGAGACTTTCTTCGCCTCCTTGAACATATCCCTGACCCGGGAAGCGCCGACACCGACGAACATCTCCATGAAATCCGAACCTGTGATGCTGTAGAAAGGAACTTCAGCTTCACCGGCGACCGCCCTTGCCATCAGCGTCTTGCCTGTACCTGGCGGCCCCACCAACAAGACGCCTTTCGGGATCGATCCGCCCAAACGATGAAATTTATCGGGCTCCTTCAAGAATTCAATCACTTCGCGAAGTTCGGTCTTTGCCCCCTCCGCGCCGGCCACGTCATCGAATGTGGTGTGCTCCGTTCGCCGGTCGTACATCTTGGCCCGGCTTTGCCCCATGGAGAAGATGCCCTGGCCTTGAGACTGCATCCTTCGGAAATAGAAGTAAACAAAGACACCCAGCAGCAGGAAGGGAAGCAAGTTAATCAAGAGCGGGAGCAGGCTGAAATCCGTATCGGGTTCGGTCTCAACTTGCACGCCATTCTCATCCAACAAGGGAAGCAGATTATCATCGCCAAAAGATGGCAAATAGGTTACGAAATTTGTCGTCTCGACCGTTTCGCCGGTCCGGTTTCTCAGGCTGGTCTCTTCCTCCAGCGTCCCCCTGATCTCCTCCCCTTGCACCGTGACCGAATCGACATTGCCCTCCCTAACCTGCGTTCGAAAGGTGCTGTAATTAATCTCAATGCTGGTCGTGGCGACGCCGCCAAACTGACGCCATATCCAGGCGCTCATAGCGACCAACAGGATCAGCCAAAGAATGCGCGGGCCGAGTCTTCGCAGCGAGGATGAATCCTGCTGCTGCTCATCATCTTCCGGCCTTTCCTGCTCCGGCCGCCGTTGTCTGGGGTCCACCAGGTTTCCTCCTAGTTTTCAATCATGCTTGCTTCAAAGTACCAACAGAATATTAACCCAACAAGGGTAGCACAGCAGGGTTAACAGAGAATTTGAGGGCGCATGAGCTCAGCCTGCCTCCCTGTCGTTCCCATCCGTGTCCTGATCTATACCGAGTTTATCGAAGAACTTTCGTTTAACCTGCGCCTCATAAACCTGCCACTTCATCTCCTCAAACTCCGAATCGGCGTCCCCCGCAAGGAACTCAATTGGAATTTCAAAAGCGCCGGCGGATTTCTTTCCTCCGCCAAAATAGCCGCCGTCCTCCGCCTGGCCGAAAACTTCCTTGATGAAATCATCTGGCTCAAGAGTGAGCTTCGAGGTTCGCAAGGACCCGACCATCGTCTCCCCCCCACCATCCTCACGGACAATGCCGAAAACAATGGAGGTGTGAATGTTCTCCTCCGTTAGCAGAAAATCAGCCGCCTGCGGAATCGCATCCCGATCCTCCGACCTGAGATAACCCACACCCACAATCGAATAGCTTTCAACAACAGACCGATTCTCAAGGGCGCGCTGGATAATCGCCATTGTTTGCCGGGACCTGGCCTGGCTCATAATGGTGTGCAACATTTCGTCATCCCGGAACTGGCTCAAATAGGCGGCAGCTTTAAAATCTGCCTCGCCAGCGTTAATGAAACCTTTGGTATCACTAAAAATGCCATGCATAAGCGCAGTGGCCATCCGCAGATGAGTTTCTTCATCGGCATCCAGATCCAACAACCCCTCTTTAAGATATTCTGCGTAGATGGTCGCGGTGGAGCCGAGCGGACGCACATCCATGAATTCCGCCTCAATCATGTCCTGAGCGTCATGATGATCGATGATCACCAGAAGCGGGATCTCTTCCGTCTGGAGCTTATTGACGATTTCCCTGGCCGTCGTTCCCTGATTGTCCAAGAACACCGCTCCATCAAACTCCGCCAGGTCCATATCCTTAAGCCAGCGCTGCAGCTGAACATTCAGCAACCGTACCAGCGCGATGTTCTCCTGATGGCTGATCCTGCCCCCATGTACGATAGCGGTCTCAATATCATAGGTTTCACACACAATCCTGTGGGCCAGTGCACATGATATTGCGTCGGGGTCCGGATACTCCTGAAGGACGATCAGGTGCTTTTCACCTTCGTGGCTCTTGAGCAGCTGATCAATCTCC
>JBKHKF010000189.1:0-5654 GCA_046537745.1 Anaerolineales bacterium
AAACCCGTGTAAACTGAGCTCGGGTCGAGTCTGCTCCTATTTTCCGCGGCAGCTCTAGGACACTAATATTTGCTGTCCTCGCCGCTCATCCTTCAACTGGCTCAGCATGGCTTTCCTCCTTAGCCGTTGAAATTATGCAGATACTCGATGGTGACCTCAGCCCGAGGATCCGGCGGAATGCGGCCTGCATATTCCGGTATGGGTCCATTGGGATAAATCGACCGTATCACCTCTCTCTGATCGGATCCCAACCTGCTGCGGCCGCCTTGAATGCCCGCGACGACCCGCAAGCCCGCTTCCTGAGCAAGCTCATATAGCCGCTTATTACCTTCGCTCATATCTGTCGGCGGGTTGGAATCACCGAAAGGGGTTATGAGCGTCGTCGGTCTTTGACCAATGGCCTGTTCGATTCGATCACATGATTCAAGGATTTCAAAGGCTGCCGTCGTCCGATCGACCTGGGTCAGGGGTGGATGATTGATGCTGTGGCTGGCGATCTCCCAGCCGGCCAGATGGAGTTCGATGAGCCGATCCCAATAGCGGGCCTCCGCCTGAGGCATGAGCTTCGGCTGAATGCCCACCACTGCCGGGATACTCCGCTTGGTGAGCTCGTCAAACATGGACATGTGCTCATAGCGAATCCAATCGGTGCCGACATCGTCAATCGAGATGATCAAAGGCAGTTTCGGAAGCTCCCGCTTCCCGATCAGGTGCAAGACGGAAGCGCGCTCCAAATTAAATAGCCTGGCAAGCCAAATTGAAAAACCCTCGAGCTTGTCAAGCCTGTCCATCCAACCTTTGTAGGTCATCGGCGCGAAGTGTTCATGGAGCGCTGGCAGTAGCTCTGAGAAAAATTTCAAATTCCCAGAATGCAGCATCAAGGAAGGCGGGACATCCCGATGCCAGTTGAAGAGATAGCCCCCCGATGGCACGGCCATTGCAGCACCGCCGGCCGCAGCCAGCTTGAGAAAGCCTCTTCTATCCAGTTTCTCGGGTCGATAGTCAGATTTCATCCACTCAATACAAGCCGCAGGCACGAAGGTGATCCAGCAGGAATAGCCCAACGCTCACATCTCCATGGTGCGCATTATACTTTCGGCTTCCAGCCTTGCTGCGAACAGCCCATCGCCTAATCCACTCCTCAGATGGTTCTCCTGACCAACATCAACAACTGTCCCCGTAAACCCGGAATTCGTTCGAACCCGATCAACTCCAAACCCTTTTTCATTTCGTTCGAACCTGGGCTAAGATGAGGATGCCCTTATGGTCTGAAGGAACGCGAATGAGCAAGCCCCAATTTCAAGAAACGGTGGAGCTCCGCGACGGCTCCGAGGTCCTGCTTCGACCCATTGAACCGGAGGACGCTACCCGGCTTCAGGACCTTTTCAGCCGGCTTTCTCAAGACAGCATTTACATGCGCTTCCTCGAATTCCGTAAGGAGCTATCCCTCAAGGAGGCCCAGCGGTTCGCTGAGGTCGACTATCAGGGGAACATGGCCATCGTTGCTGCCTTGCCGACTGAGGGTGACCTCATCGGGGTCGCTCGTTATGGAGAAACCATACCACCTCGCCCGGGAGTGGTGGATGCCGCAGTGGTGGTACAGGATGATTACCAGGGGCGTGGCCTTGGCACCCTCTTGTTGCTCCGCCTGGTTGAATATGCTCGAGAGCACGGCGTTGAAGCCATGCACGCGACTGTCCACCAAAGCAACGCTCAGATCATGCGCTTTATCACAAAGAGCGGTCTACCCACAGAACGCAAACTTGCGGGCGGGGTATGGGATATCACAGTCAGCCTTGCCGATATCGGCAACCTCCCTTCCCACTAGACTTTTCAAGCTCTGCCTGATTTTTTGGTAGCATTCGTCTGGGGCTCAGCCACCAGATCTTCAAAACCTGCCCCGAACAGATAGGAGGAATTCATGGAAGAACACCTTCTCATTGACCTCGCCGCCGTCCTACTACTGGGCATCATGGGCGTTTGGATTGCATGGCGGCTCAATCTGCCTTCCATCCTCGTTCTCCTCACCCTTGGTTTTATAGCTGGCCCGGTCACAGGCTTCATGAACACCGATGAGGTTTTCGGTGATCTGCTGCTTCCTTTGGTTTCGTTGTCCGTCGGCATCGTGTTGTTTGAAGGGGGATTGAGCTTAAAGCTCGACGAACTGGAGGAAATCGGCAGCTCCCTGCTCAATTTGGTCACTATCGGGGCGGCTATCACATGGGGGCTCACGGCGGTGGCGGGTCACTATCTTGGCGGCCTGGATGTTGAACTCTCCATCCTGCTCGGCGCCATCCTGGTGGTTACAGGCCCGACGGTCATCATACCGCTCTTGCGAGACATCCGGCCCACCGGCCGCGTCGCCAATCTGCTCAAATGGGAGGGGATCGTCATTGACCCTATCGGTGCAGCGCTGGCCGTGCTCACCTTTGAGGCAATTTTTGCGACTGAACAGGCTTTTTCCATTTTGGCCGCAGTGGAGGTTGTTGGTTTCACCATTCTGATCGGCGGCGGGCTCGGCTTACTGGGCGCCGGGGTAGTGTATCAAGCGCTGCGACGCTACTGGGTACCGGATTATCTGCACAATCCCTTCGCCCTGATGGTTGTCGTGGGCATCTTCGTGGCAGCCGACGTGCTTCAGTCAGAATCCGGCTTGCTGGCCACCACCATCATGGGTGTTGTGCTCGCCAACCAAAGCCAGGTAACCATCAAGCAGCTGGCTGAGTTTAAGGAAGACTTGCAGGTCATGCTCATCGCCAGCCTTTTTATTCTGCTGACCTCCCGCCTGCCGCTCGAAATATTGAACGAGTTCACCAGACCGCAGACCATTATTTATCTCTTGCTTCTTATTCTTCTGGTGCGACCGCTGGCAGTGGTGATATCTACCATCCGCTCAAATCTCAACTGGAAAGAGCGGAGTTTCGTAGCCTGGATGGCGCCGCGCGGCATCGTCGCTGCAGCCGTCTCTGCGATCTTCGCCATCCGCCTGGCCGAGGTAGGCCATCCCGGAGCGGATCGGATGGCGAATTTGACCTTCGTCACCATCGCAGGGACAGTAGCCGTGTACGGTTTGACAGCTCCGATTCTGGCAAGACGGCTTGGCCTCGCCAACCTGAACCCGCAGGGGTTCCTCATCATCGGCGCCCATGACTGGGGACGACGACTTGGCCAGGCGCTTCAGAAACTTGATGTCCGAGTGCTTATGTTGGATTCCAATTATGACTACATTCGCCAGGCCCGTATGGCCGGGTTGGAGGTCGCATATGGAAGCGCGCTTTCGAAATCCGCGTTGGAGGAATTGGACCTCTCAGGTATCGGCAAGCTCCTTGCGCTGACGGCGAATGACGAGGTTAATTCGCTTGCAACGCTGCATTTTCAGGAAATCTTCGGCATGGGCGGGGTATTCCAAATAGCCCCTCCCGAAATCCAGCGAGACTACAGGAGGGAAAAGGTGGCGAACGAACTTCGGGGCCGGCTCCTCTCCAGCGAGGATCACACCTATCGTTTCTTCCGTGACACTTTTGATGAACCCGGCACCGAGGTTAAGACCACCCGGCTCACCGAGGCCTTTTCCTTCCAGGATTTTCGGGAGGAACATGATGACAATGTCATCGCCCTCTTTCTGAAAAAGCCGAGCGGTGATGTCCATGTTTGTGCCGTGGATAATCCGCTGCAGCCTGAGGCGGGTGACCTGATTGTGAGCATCGTTCCAAGCTCCGAGCCGCTGAAGCGGTATACCTAAGTACCGTGAAGACGCTGGATGGTCTGGTGAACAATGTCCGGCTTGCCAATGAGCGCAACCCGATCGCCCTTGAGCAGACGGCTGTCAAGATGGGGCACCATCACTTCCCCGTCGCGGGTGATGCTCAGGATTAAGACATCACCGGGCAAGTGAAGGTCCTGCACCCTTGTGTTTTGAAGCTCAGGATTGCGGATGACCGTCTCTTCTACTTCCACACCTTCCGCCTGATGGGCAAGCACGTCGAAAGAGGAGGGAAAACGCAGCGCGCCCTCCAGGGCCATGGCCGTCGCCAGCGCCGGCTGAACTACCCGAACCCCCAAGGATTGAAGTTCGGGCACGCGATCCACATCGCTGGTCCGTGCGACAACCTCAGGGATGTCGAACGTATGCCTGGCCAGATCGTACACGCGCTTGCTTCTTTCCACTGAGTTTGAGAGATCGACGATCGCCCTGGCCGTGTTCGCACCAGCCGCCATCATGCCTTCCCCGATATCCTCGCCCAGAAGCCTCACCTCCACCCCGAGATGGCTTAAGTACTGCAAACGCTTTTGCTCGTCACACAGAATCACCACTCGTTCAGGATACTCTTCAAGCCGCCTGGCTAAGAATTCGGTCAACTGATCCGAACCGACCAGGATAATGCCTGAACGTTCCTCGGGGATTTCCGCCTCGTAGATTCGATTGAAAATAATCGGCGAGAAGGTCGTTGTGATGATGGCCAACAAGATAACGTCGGTGTTGATCGCTTCACTAATGGCGCCGATTTCGAGCGCAATAGCCGCTTCCGCGATTATTAGGGACAGACGCGAAGAAAGAAGGACGCCTGCAGCCATCACCGCCTTCATCGGGAACTGGATCCTGAGCAGCAACGCGGGGACCATTTTGACAACATAAGAACCGACCACCAATATCGGGATGAGCAGCAGAGCTTCGCCGGAGCCTAACAGCGCCGAGAAGTTGAAGTTGATCCCTACCAGAATGAAGAAGATGGGAATGAAAAAGCCGAAGCCGATCGCCTCCAGCTTCTCTCGCGCAAGAGTTGTGTCCTCTTCCGAAATAAACCCGAGGATCGCGCCAGCCAGGAATGCGCCCAAAATAAGCTCCACCCCGAAAGCCTGCGCCAGCACGACCCAGGCCACCATGAGCGCGAAGGCGCCACGAACCCGTATTTGTGCCGTGGCGGAAGAGAATTGTCGAATGTACCTATGGATGAGGCCCGCGGCGGCGGCCCTTTGAGCCACTCGCGCCGCTATGATAAAGGCCAGCAGCAGCACCGGGATCAGCAGCAGATCCAGTTCCAATCCGCCCTGGTTCAGCGCGATCGCCACCGTGAGCAGCAGCAGAGTCGCGAAGTCCGCGATGGAGGCTTGAATTAGGATGGCTTGGCCAAACTCCGAGCCGAACAGGTTGTTTTCCTTCAGCACCGGCACAACCACGCCCAGGGAGGTAGTGCTCAAGATTAATCCCATCAGGAATGGGTCCTGCACCAATCCCATGGCCCGCAGCCCGAAACCCCCTGCGAGGCCGAGGACGATGGTCCCCGAGAACATGATGATTGCCAGTGGCAGCGGTTGCTTCCAATCAAGCTTCCCCCCTTCGACGATGCGTCTGGCGCCGAGCAAATTGAAGTCAATTTCGAGGCCAGAGAGGAACATCAAGTAGGCGAAACCAAATTCACCCAGGAAGCTGAGGGTGTTCGAGGGCTGAACCCAGTTCAAACCGCTGCGACCGATGGCGATCCCAGCCAGGATCTCCAGCACAACAATGGGAACGGCGAACCTTCGGAGCCGGGCGGCCAGCAATGGCACAGCGAAAGCGAGGCCCGTGATCAGCAAGAGCGGCAGAAAAGTCTGTTCTTCCATGAAGCCTCAATCAGGTGAATTTGCCGGCACGCTGTCGATGATCCGAGTGC
>JBKHKF010000190.1:0-5651 GCA_046537745.1 Anaerolineales bacterium
GCGCTACCCGCACAGAAGCGCTGGAAGCCGAAGGCACGCAGGACCCTGACTGGGCGATCAGCCAGGCACAGCAGTTTATCGAGGCCGGCGCCTATATGATCATGATTGAATCCGAAGGGATCACCGAAAATGTGCCCGAATGGCGCACCGATGTGGTTTCGCAAATCATCAACCAGCTCGGCACGGAGAAAGTGATGTTTGAGGCCGCTGACCCAGATGTCTTCGCCTGGTACATCAAGAATTACGGGCCGGAGCTCAATTTATTTGTGGATCACAGCCAGATCGTGCAGCTGGAAACGCTGCGGCGGGGATTGTGGGGAACCATGAGCCTCTGGGGGCGAGTGTTGACTTACAAGCCGGGCGAATAAGCACCAGTCGGAAACCATTATTTCTGCTTATTCGGATTCCTGACAGACGCTGTCTCTCAGCTTCTTGCGAATATGCTGCTGTGATATCTCAGGGGAGTCAAGGCTGGTAGACCTCGGTATCTGGATAAATGTCCTTCCAGCCAAACCAGAAAGCTGCTGTATTGCGGATGGGTTCGAGCTCGGTTCCCTCCAGTGGTCCGGCAATAGCACGCCCGGATAGACCATCCCAGCGGCTACCTGAGCCTAAGTCCCTGAGTTCAAGCCCTTGCTCGCGTTCGAACTCCAGGATTTGATCGCCCACCCGGCGATCAAAGACCGCCCCGCTGCCGGAATCGACGTCAAAGACAACCAGCAGCGGGAGATCGGCCAGCGCATCATTCACGACAGGTGTTTCGTTTAAGGCGCTGTAGGGATACGCTTTGGCATATTCGCCATGCACCACGCCGATGACAAATTCCTTCGTGGGCACTCGATCATCAAATACGCTTTCGCCGATGACCCCTGCCGCACGAGAACGATAGTAGCTGGCGTACGGGTCACGATTGCCGGAATAGCCCTTCATCAATGCCACGGTGTCTGGGTGCCGCTCCTTCCAGTCCGACCAGGTCGTCAGCCTGGAAGGAAGGTACTCGAGCTCCGCACCCGTCATCGGCCCTGCAACGGCTTTGCCCAGCAGCTGCGGCCAGAGGCTTTCCGTTTGGCGATCGTACATCACCAGCACATTACGCATAAGCATGCCGCTAACACCAAACTCGAGAACCTGATCCTCAACCCTGCGGGAATACACGATTCCCGTGTGGCAAAGCGGTCACCAGGTGACCGCTATCGGCCTACCTCTCAGTTCATCGTTGACAATTTCATGCCTTGATAGCAGAGCCGTGGAATAGGCTCGCGCCTCCCCCTCCAATTCCAGGCCGATTACTGTTTCATTGGCATCGTATTCTCGGTCAGCCTCGGCTGCAGAATAATATTGGGGATCGTCAATGGAAGGAATTGCGTCCGGGGGGAGCAACCTGACCATGTCGTAGTCCTCGGGGTCCAGGTTCGACTGCGTCGTGGCTTCAGGACCATCCTCCATCACAGCCTCCGATTCGCCACCAGCCCCACATGCACTTATGAGAAGGGACACCGCCAGTATGGTTGGAATGAGCCAAATCTTTTTCACGCCTTTCATTATGGTTGAGCCTTCTGGCATAAGCTGTAGCCCAGCTTACCGCTCCCCTTCGCGGGGGATTCCGGCATAACTGGGGAGGGGGAGACCGTTAAACCCCGCATATGGCTCTTGACAGTTTCGAACGGGTGTTCTATGCTGGAATCAATCTAGAACGCCTGTTCGATAGGAGGACGTGATGACGGCATTCACCCGCAGATTATCGACAAACTTCAGCGACATCCTGGGCTCGAGCTGGCGGCAAGTGCGCCGCGAGAACCCCTTTCATCGTGGCATGGCCTTTGGCTTGATCATACTGGTCGGCCTGGTCGCCTTCGAGACCTTCAACTTCAGCACCACCGAATTCGCGCTGGCGGATTTACTGGGCGACCTTTCCTTCGCCGGCGTGCATTGGGCCACCATCCTGGCGCTGGCATTTTGCAGCATTGACTTCGCCGGCATCGCCCGCCTGATGACGCCCGAGCAGGATGGCGATCCCCCCATGGAGATATGGTATCTGCTTGGCGCCTGGTTCCTTGGCGCTACCATGAACGCGATGCTCACCTGGTGGTCCGTCTCGCTGGCGCTGATCAACCACGCCGGATTGGGCAACGAAGTGCTTGGCCGTGAAGCCCTGCTCACAGGTGTGCCGTTATTCATCGCCGCCTTGGTCTGGTTGATCAGGATTCTCTTGATTGGCACATTGACTCTGGCTGGTGGCAGGCTGTTTAGCTTCAGCGACCGGCGTGCAAACTCCCGTCGGCGGTCGCAGGCTCGCCCTGCCTCCAGACCATCAGAAGCCGCAGTGGCCGCCTCGTCCTCCGGACGAACCACCAGCCGCTCCAACCCGGTTCCGCGTCGCGAGCCCCAATACGCGCCGAATCCAGCGGTTGCTCGTGGGCGTGGCCGCCGCTGATCTTCACTGATGACTGAACGACGTCGTCAGCGCAGGAGTGCTCGCCGATCGCGCCCCAGCACGCCAGGCCGATCGGCGAGCGGCGCGCCTGCCGTGCTGCATCTTATTCCAATAGCTCTCTTCGCCATGCTGCTCTTGGCCACCTTACACGCAAGGAATGTCCTGGCACGGCCCCTCATTGCGAAGCTGGCTGCCAGTGGACATCCTTCCCCTGCGGATGCGAGTTCACCTGCTGACAATCAATTCAGCTCGCTGGCCGGCTTCACCGCCGAGGTGCGCCATTGGGATGATCAGATTCACATCTGGGCTTCCGACTTTGATCTTCCACCGGCGCTCGTCGCCACCGTCATCCAAATTGAATCCTGTGGCGATCCTTCCGCACAATCATACGCTGGCGCGATGGGGCTGTTTCAAGTGATGCCCTATCACTTCGAGGCCCACCACGATCCGCTTGTCGTCGAGACAAACGCTCGCGCCGGCCTTGGTTATCTGCATCGCTCGTACCAGCTGGCCGAAGGTGACGTCAGCAGAACCCTCGCAGGCTACAATGGCGGTCACGGCGTGATCCACCAGCCGGTGGCTCAGTGGCCTGCAGAGACTCAGCGTTACGCCGCTTGGGGTTCCGGCATTCTTGCGGACCTTGAGGCCGGCCGGCTGCCAAGCCCAACACTTGAAGCCTGGCTGGCTGCAGGCGGTGCTAGCCTATGCCATCAAGCTGCCCAGCGCACGCTGGCTGCACACTAGGTTAGCCAATCCACACGAACTCCGCTTCCTGTATGTATGGTTCAATAGCTCATTTAAAACGCAAAGCCGCCCGATTGGGCGGCTGCGTTCTGTGCTCTGTTCAGGTTTGAAGCTTACGCCATTTGAACCGTGGCGCCCGCTTCTTCCAGTTTGCTTTTGGCGTCTTCGGCGGAGTCTTTACCGACCTGCTCCAACACCTTGGCATCTGCCGTCTCAGCCAGATCCTTGGCGTCCTTGAGGCCCAGTGAGGTGACCTGGCGAATCGCCTTGATCACGTCAATCTTCTTGGGGCCGACGTCCTTGATTATGACATCAAACTCGGTCTTTTCCTCTTCCGGCTCCGCGGCCGCTGCGCCGGCGCCCGGGGCGGCTGCCACGGCCATCGGGGCAGCAGCGGAAACGCCCCACTTCTCCTCAAGCAGTTCCGTCAGCTCAGCCGCCTCCAGAACCGTAAGCTCGCTCAGTTGCTCTGCCAATTTCTCTAAATCAGCCATGTTTCAGTAACTCCTTTTTGTAATTCTGAACCGTGCAGATTCAGCTTTTTCCCTTCAATTGAGGCTTTAAGCCCCTGCTTCGGCGCTCTCCTGCTCGGAGTACGCCTTTACCACGTTTACGATTTGCCGGACCGAGCCAGCCAGCGTGTTCACCATCCGACCAGCCGGCGTCTGCAGCAGTCCAAGAAGTTGGCCCTGCACAATCGGCAGCGGCGGAAGATCCGCCAGCTTCTCCACGCGGCTTGGTTGATAGATGCTGCCCTCGATGACACCAGCTTTGATCTCCAGGACCTTTCGATCCTTGGCCAGCTCCACAATCGCCTTGGCCACAGTTGGGATGTCCTGATCGGCAAAGCCGATAGCTGTGGTTCCCTCCAGGCTCCCTTCGGGTACTGGCAGCCCGGCCTGTTCCATGGCCAGCTCAATTAACGAGTTCTTCACGATATGGAACTCGCCGCCAACTTCGCGCATCTTGCTGCGCAGTTCCTCGGTGTCCCGGACCGTCAAACCAGAGTAACCCGTCATGATCAATCCACGACTTCGCTCAATGATCTCGCGATATTCTTCGACGAGCTCTTCCTTCTTTTCCCGTGAAATCGCCAAGTGCGCTCACCTCCTCTCAACAAAAAAGTCTTTGCTTCACCTACCAGGGCGCAGCAAAGACCTGTTGAGCAGTGTTCTGCTTTGTATGGTCTCGCCTAGGCAGGAAATTAAGCCAAATCGGCGCCTGCTGTCTCTGGCGAAGCAATTCGATTGTCGATCAACGGTCCTTATTGTAACCGGCCGCTGCAAAGTTTTCCAGTCAGCCTATCCCATGGCCAATGCGTTCATCGGTTCGATCTTCACTCCGGGGCTCATGGTGCTGGCCACAGTCACGGACCGGACGTAAGCGCCCTTCGCAGCCGCCGGGCGGGCGCTCTTGACCGCTTCCATCAGCGCAGCGAAGTTGCCCACCAGCGCCTCGAGCTCAAAGGAGACCTTGCCAATGGGGACATGCAGATTGGCCGTTTTGTCCACGCGAAACTCGACCAAACCTGATTTCAGTTCGTTGATCACCCGCTCAATGTCATCCTCAGGCACAACCGTGCCAGCCTTCGGGTTGGGCATCAAGCCGCGAGGGCCCAGCACTCGGCCCAACCGACCAACGGTGCCCATCATGTTGGGGGTCGCCACTGCCGCATCGAACTCCGTCCAGCCGCCTTCGATCTTTTCGATGAGTTCGTTATCGGAGATGTAGTCCGCGCCGGCCTGCTTGGCAGCACGGGCTGCATCGCCCTCCGCGAAGACAACCACCGTGACTTCCTTACCAAGGCCATGCGGCATCATCACCGTCTCGCGAACCTGCTGGTCGGCGTGGCGCGGGTCAACACCCAGACGGAGGTGAACCTCCACGGTCTCGTCGAACTTTGCGTAGGCAGTTTCCTTGACCAGCCGAAGCGCTTCTTCGGGGGGATAGGTTTTTGTTCGATCGACCTTGTCAAAGGCTTCCTGGTAGTTCTTTCCGTGTTTAGCCATTTCTTCTCCTTGTGGTGCCAGCGGGCCGAATGCCGGCCCTCCCACAATAAACTTGCTCTAGTCCTTGACGACGATACCCATATTCCGGGCGGTGCCTTCGATCTGCTTCATGGCACCTTCGATATCAATCGCATTGAGGTCTTTCATCTTCGTTTGGGCGATTTCCCGAACCTGATCGCGGGTCACCGTTCCGACCTTTTCCCGGTGGGGCTCGGATGAGCCCTTTTCCACACCGGCGGCCTTTCGCAGCAGCACCGCAGCCGGCGGCGTCTTCAGATTGAAATTGAAGCTGCCATCGTGATAAATGGTGATCTCTGCGGGGATGATCTGGCCGGCCTTACTTGAGGTCCGGGCGTTGTACTCCTTGCAGAACTGCATCAAATTGATGCCGTGGGGCGCCAGTGCCGGCCCGATGGGCGGCGCTGGATTGGCCTTGCCGGCCTCAATCTGCAGCTTAACAACTG
>JBKHKF010000191.1:0-5640 GCA_046537745.1 Anaerolineales bacterium
AATTCGCGCACCCGCCGCAAAAAATCCGGCGCATTGAGCCGGCGCTCCAATAGATAGGTGAGATAGCTTTCCATCAGCTCATCCAGCTCGGCATGCACCTGCGGCCGCACCTCCGGCGCCACGGCCACCTCAAAGCTGGATCGCTGATAATGCCGCAGCACCTTCAGGGCCGCTAAGGAGATCCGCAGAGCCCGTTCTTGTCGCTGACCGCATCTCGGGCACATGATCCCACCGTCAGCGGCGGAGAAATACTGATCCTGCGGCTGAATCTCTTGATGGCAGGCCACGCACTCGAACAACTGCGGCCGATAGCCCACTTGATCCAGCAGTCGCAGCTCGAAATATCGGGTTAGCGAGGGAAGCGGAGTGCCCTCATTGAGCTGCACCAGCGCCGCCGCCAGCAAATCATATAGCGGTTCTGCGCGGCCATCCTCCACCGTGAAACGATCAATGAGCTCAATGATGTAGGCGGCGGCTCCCAGCCGCTCGAGATCCCCCTGCAGGTTGGGGAAATGGTCGAGCGCTTCCGCTTGCGTAATGATGTCGAGGTTGCGCCCGCGTGCCAGCAGCAATCGGGAACGGGTGAAGGGCTCCAGGTGGCCCGATTTTTTGGAGCCAGGCCGCCGCACGCCTTTCGCAATGGCCTTCACCTTGCCCTGAAACGGCGTGAACAGCGTGAGCAGGCGGTCCGCCTCCCCGAGGTCCATGCGGCGCAGGACGATGGCTTCCGTTCGATAGACGCGCGGGCGCGTTGTCATGCGGCGATTATACCAGCGCGCAAATCCGGATAAATTCGCCTGTGAAGGCGATAATGAAGAGGCCGATCAGGTGAGGTGTTCGGGTGTGAAGGCGTCAGGCAGCAGCTCCCGCAGGGTCTTTTCCTGAACGATCCTGCCTTCGGCATCGGCCATGATCACCTGCGTGTCAAGCCCGAATTCAGATAACGCTTGCCGACAGGAACCGCAGGGAGAACCCCCGTTTTCTGTCACGACGGCGATGGCAGTGAACTCGCGATCCCCGCTGGTGACCGCCTGGAACAAAGCCACCCGCTCGGCGCACATGCTGACTGGATACGCCGCGTTTTCGACGTTAGCGCCAGTGTAGACTTTGCCGCTTCCGGCCAGCAGCGCCGCGCCGACGGGATAGCTTGAATATGGAGCATACGCCAGCTGACGGGCTTCTTTCCCCTCGGAAATCAGCTCAGCCTTCTTCTCCGTTGATATCTTCATAAGTTCTGCCTTCGGCTTCATCATCCGTTGCAATGCGGAACGCACGGACCTTTCGAATGCGCCTTCCGGAAACCTGCTCAACCACAAGGCGCAACCCACCGGCATTAATTTCCTCACCAACGGTCGGCACCCGGCCCAGCTGGCCGTAAATGAAACCACCCAAGGTCTCGCTGGTGTCCTTTGGCAGATCCGAGCTCACCAGCTGGTTAACGTCATCCAAATCAATGCCGCCGCTGAAGATGTACACGTCTTCATCAACCCGTTGGTAAGGTAGCTCCTCCGCCACATCGTACTCGTCACGGACCTCCCCAACGATCTCCTCAACGATGTCCTCGAAAGTTACAAGCCCCGCCGTTCCACCGTACTCATCAACCACAATTGCCATTTGGATGCGTTTGGACTGCATCTCGGTGAGCAGCTCATCCACCTTCTTGGCCTCGGGGACAAAATAAGCGTCACGGGCCAGATCCTCAACCACCTGATCGTTCAGCCCCTTATTCCAGGCCGAAAGCAGGTCCTTCACATAAATCAGGCCGATTATGTTATCCACCGTCTCCGTGAAAACGGGCGCCCGGGAGTAACCGGTTTCCAGCAGCACATCTGTGGCTTGCTCAAGCGAGGTGTCCTGTTCAAAGGCGAGCACATCAATCCTCGGCACCATGACCTCACGGGCGAGTGTGTCCCCAAGCTGAAGTATGGAGTAAATCATGCTGGTTTCCTCACCCTGGATAACGCCGCCCTCGCGGCCGGCGTTGACCATTGTCATGATTTCCTCTTCGGTCACCAGCGGGTATTGTCGGCCGATGGGAGAGCGGGCGATCTTACGACCCGACCGCATCATCAGCCAGATAATGGGTGATAGTAGGCTTTCCAAAGCCGCCACCAATGGTGCCAGCCGAAGCGCCCACTCAAGCGGCCCCCGCAGTGCGAAATTCTCCAACACAAACTCTACCAGACCGAAGATAATCCACGCGACCAGGAAGAGCACCACCACGGCCAGCGCAGGCGGCATATCCGCCGCCGACAACAATGGGGGCGTAAAGGCCACCAGCGCCACCACAAAGGCCAGCAGCCTCAAGACGCCGTGCCCTACCCTGAGTGAGACGATCAAGCGGGTAGCTTTAGAAGCGACCCGGGCGGCGGTGGCCGCGCCGCGGCGGCCTTCTTGCTCCATTTGTTCCAGGCGGGAGGGATGGCTGTTTTTCAAGGCGCTGCCGGCCGCTGCCAACAGTCCGTTTAGAACAACCAGGGTCAGGAATACAATCGATCCGGCAATGCTATTCATCGTCCTCCGACAACTTCCGAATGACCCGAGCCGGGATGCCGACGGCGATGGTTCCAGCTGGGACATCCTTCGTCACCACTGCACCGGCACCTGTGCGAGCGTTGGCACCAATCTTGACGGGAGCCACCAGCATGGTATCGCTGCCAATAAATGCGCCCGCCTCAATTTCTGTTGGATTCTTCCGCCGGCCGTCATAATTGCAGGTGATGGTGCCGGCGCCGATGTTGACATCCTCGCCAACCGTGGCATCGCCAAGGTAGGAAAAGTGCCCCATCCTAACGCCCCGGCCTAACCGGCTGTTCTTCACCTCGCCGTAGTTCCCAACATGCACACCGCTCTCCAGATAGGCTCCTTCGCGCATATGACTGAAGGGGCCGATATCCACCTCATTCTCCAGCACGGCGCCCTCCACCACGGAAGCTCTCACTTCACAGCGCTCCCCGATCGTGCTGTCGTGGATCATGCTGTTGGGGCCAATGATCGAGTGGGCACCAATGCGAGTTTCGCCGGTGAGCTGGCAGTTGGCCAAGATGGTCACATCGGGCGCAAGCTCCACCCCGGCTTCGACGTAGGTCGCCTCGGGATACTGCATGGTCACGCCGGCTTCCATCCATGCTTCATTGACCCGCCTGCGCATGGCCTTTTCGGCCTGGGCAAGGTGCAGCCTGTTGTTGATCCCAATGGTTTCTTCTATGCTCGCAACCGGTGAACTGGCGACCAACTCACCTTGCTCCACAGCCAGCGCCAATAAGTCCGTCAGGTAATACTCGCCCTTTGGCGATTTTTCCAACGCAGGTAAGTGCTGCCAGAGCCACGCCGCCTCGAAACAATACGCGCCTACGTTGAGCTCCTTGATGGCGAGCTGCTCGGGTGTGGCATGGGCAGCCTCCTGGATGGCCACCAGGCGGCCTTCCTGATCCCGGATCAAGCGGCCAAAACCACGCGGTTCGTCCGACTGCGCGCTCATCAATGTGAATGGCCCCTTGTGTGACCGCTGCTCCTCAATGAGCCCTTTCAAGCTGTCTGCGGTCAATAGCGCCAGGTCGCCGTTGACAACAAGCACAAGGCCCTCGTCGCCGAGCGCCTCTTCCGCCTGCATGGTGGCGTGGGCGGTGCCGAGTCGTTCCTTTTGGATGACGTAGGACAAATCCCCCTTCATTGCCTTGCGAATCTCATCGCCCTCAGGTCCGACCACCACCGTCACATTTCCGTCGATGGCCAGCTGGCAGGCGTCGATCACCCACTGCAGCATCGGCCGCCCGAGGAGCGGATGAAGCATCTTGGGCAGGTCGGACTTCATTCGCGTGCCATGACCTGCCGCCAGGATCAGCGCGTTAACGTTCATCCCAGTTCCTCCGTAACCGGTAGGTGAGGGTCACAGAATCGTCCAGCGCAAAGCCGCCCAATGAATAGGCGGGCTATCGATAGGCAAATTATTCTTGTCGCTAATGGGGGCTCGTCAAACACTCGGCAGCCAGCAATTATTCGTGAAGGCTGGGGCGCCAGGATTCGAACCTGGATCAACGGATCCAAAGTCCGCTGTGCTACCGTTGCACCACGCCCCAACATCCTGCCGCCTCCGGCAGGCGCCGGGAATTGTAACACAACGGCCAACGCCAACCAACCTGGCAAATCGTAAGTATCCGAGGCTTGCCGACGATATCAAAAGCCTTGCACGGGCGCTATCACTCACCCGAATCGTCCTCGATAAGGCCCAGCTCCCGCGCTTCTTCGTAGGTCAAGGAATCCCCATCCCCCTCATGCTTCAAGGGCGTCTCAGAAGCAGATTGCCAGAAGTCCTCGGCGCCGGTTTGATCCAACTCCTTGGCTGCGGCTTCTAAATCCTCCGGCTTGATATCCCGCTTCTCCGGTTCATTCATCACTTCCTCCCATCCTGGTTCCTCCGGCGCCTTTACTTCCGAAACAGGGGGCCTGGCATCCTCGAGCAGCACCGAGAGGATGTCGGCCGTGCGCCGGCCAAAATGCACCACTCCGCCGAGTTGGCCGGCTTCTTGCGCCCCTCCATGCACCAGAATTAATCCATGCTTTTCGCCCACGTTAAATAAATACAGGGCGGAGTCTGCACCAGCCAGATGGTGGAAATTGACCGGCGCCAGCGCTCCCAAGGCTTGGCTGACCGAGAGCGAAGCCCGATGCGCGCTCATCAGCGGGGGTAAACATTTCTCAATTTCCACACCCAGCGGTTCACCAACCTCCGCCACAAGCTCAGCTCGCTGGTCGACCAAATAGGCCGCTTCGGCTCCCACCTCCCGCCGGAGGTCAGCGAGGTGCTCCCGCAGCCGGCTGACCATTCGCTCCTCCCCGGCCGCTTTTTGCTCCCTGGCCACCTCGAGGGCGGTCTCCACGATCTCCAGGAAGAAATTCGTCCCTATCGGCTTGGGCAGGAAGGCGACCACACCCAGTTCTTGGGCTCGATCACGGATCTCTTCCGTGGCGCTGCCCGTGATCATGATGGTTTGCAGTTTGGGATGAATAGACTTAGCCCGTTGGACCAATTCAAGCCCCGACATGGCCGGGAGCCTGAAATCGGTCACAAGCAAATCAATAGGCGCCCGATCAATCTCGACCAGCGCCTCCTCGGCTGAGGTGACTTCGGAAATGATGTATTCGCGCCCCGAAAGCTCCAGGCTCGAGCGCAGGACGCGGCTGACCTGCCGTTGATCGTCAACGAGCAGGATTCGGGGAGGGGCCATGGGCGCATTCTAGCACAGTCGGCCAGTCCATCCTATTCAGCTCTAGACCTTATAAGAGCCTCTCAGGATGAACCGCGCCGCCTGTTCGCCACAACCAGTCCAGGGACCGGCATGCTCTGTTATGTGGCACCCGGACTGACGCTCTGGCTTATGGAGAGCCAATCTGTTGCAGCAGTTGCTCAAGACCGGACTGCAGCTGGATATCCGGTGTCTGCTTCAGCCCGAATTGGCCGAGCGGGACCCGGATATCCGGTTCCACACCAATGCCTTCGATGCTGGTGCCATCCGGCATCTGGTGGATCATCACCGCGATGCCGATCAAGGAGCCATCCGGCATCGCCCAGGAGGTCCAACCATCGGTGTTGCCCGCCGTTGGCATTCCCACCAGGGTGGCTCGCTCGGAGAGTTTCAT
>JBKHKF010000192.1:0-5610 GCA_046537745.1 Anaerolineales bacterium
TACTGCCTCCTTCCAGTGGCTCATCCTGTTCAAGCCGAGTAGTTCCAATTTGTAGTTTTTTCCAGCTTCCGAGCGCGGCCTCGGCGCCGGCAAGGGAAAATGGGCGGAATTTACTGGAATGATCTCCACATCGCTGTCCAAGAAATCTGCAATTTCCAACGCCATTTCGTAGCGATTGCACACGCCCGTGTTGACGCAATGATAGAGGCCGTAATAGCCCGACTCGACAAGGACCCTTAGATTCTTCACAAATTGTTTCGCGTACGTCGGCGTGCCGTACTTATCATGTACAACCTTCACCGAATCCCTCTGATCAAAAAGCTCGACCATCTTGCCGACGAATTTGTGATCCCTTTCGGGTCCGCCCCCCATCATCCAACCAGCCCGCACCACGAAAAACTTGTTTAACAGCTCCCGAACGATGTTCTCGCCTTCCAGCTTGGTTTTTCCATAGACGCTGACAGGGGCAGGCCGATCAAACTCTGTAAATTCATCGGCTTTATCGATGCCGCCGAAAACGCCAACAGTGCTGATATACACCATTGGGATATCAAATTTCTGACAAGACAGCGCAGCGTTTAGAGTCCCGATTACATTGGTCTTATAGGCTTCATCAGGTTCGCGCTCACAATAATCCACGTCGGTGAGGGCGGCCAAATGGAACAAAAAGTCCGGCTGCAGTTCTTGAACGGCAGTCTCAACTTCCTCCCGGTTCCGGACATCAATTTCACCGATATCCGTTGAAATGACTTCATTTTCATTCCATGCGAATGGCAGATACCCTCCCAGCATTCCCTTGCTACCTGTGGCAAGGATTTTCATTTCAGCGCTCCTTCAACTAATCTGCGATGCATGCATTGCTTTGCTGGATGAATCAGCCTTGGCTAACTCGATTAACGTTCGGCTTGGCTTGAACCGCGGGCCGTGTTTCGACGCCCAGGTTTCAAGCATCGCTGCAATTTTTTCCGGACCATGCAGGCGGGTGAACGCGATCGGGCCTGATTTATCAGCCGGCCAACCTATCCCCAGGACGGCTCCCATGTCCGCCTTTTCGTGGGTCTTAACCACACCCTCATCCAAGCAGTGGCCCACCTCATTGATCATCTGATAATTCGGCCGATAGCGGATTTCCTCCGGCGGTGGCGATTTGCCCGCTTCTTGGCCCAGGATCTTATAGATGCGGCCATCGGCTTCCGCACCCTTGGGATATCGATAGAAGCCTTTTGCCTCCTCACGGCTGCCCCCGCTATAGCCTTTGAAGCCGGCCTGCACCAAGGGGGTTAGCGAGCCCAGTACCGCAATCCGTTCGCCAAGCTCATCTTGCACGAACCGATACACATTGACCAATGTTTCAAGGCCGGCCGCATCCATCAGGCGAAACGGCCCCATCGCCCAGCCGAAATCGACCATCGCCGAATCCACTTCCTCAATTTGCGCCCCCTCCAGGACCAATGCAACCGCCTCGTTTACATATGGCAACAGGATCCTTGTCGTGTAAAACCCCGGTTTGTCTCGAACAACCAACACCGTCTTATCTTGCCACTCTAGAAAATCCAGCGTTCTGCTGAGCGTTTCCTCTGAGGTCAAAGGAGCGCGGGAAATCTCGACCAACTTATAGCGATGGGCAGGCCAAAAATAATGCGTGCCGATCACCACTTCGGGCCTGTCAGCAGCCTCTGCAATTCTGGCGATCGGAATTGATGAGGTATTCGTGCCGAAGATGCAATCCTTTCCTACAACTGCCTGCGTATTCCGCAGCACTTGTTGCTTGATTTCCAGATTTTCCGGCACTGATTCGATTACAAAATCGGAGCCATCTAGGTCTTCATAGTCGCTTGAGAAGCGAAGGCGAGAATATCCCTCTTCAGCCTGCTGCTCGCTGATCCGGCCCCGTTCCACATCACCCCAATAGCAACTTTTCATCATGGACCTCGCCCGCTCAACTCCACCCTCGCGGGGCGAGACAATCACCGTCTCAGCCCCCAAAGAGGAAACCAGCTGAGCTACGCCGGAACCGATCGCGCCGACTCCTACGATACCGATCCTTAATCCATCGCTCGTAAAAACCATTTCACTCCTGCCTACTTCCTCAGATCGGGAGAGTTAATCCACCATCAATGGAGAGCACGTGACCACAGATCATGCCGGCTTCGGGTGTACACAAGAAGGCGACAGCGGCTGCCACCTCATCTGGTTGCACCGTCCGCCCCATCGGCGTCCGCGCTGCCAATTGTTCAATTTGATCGGGCTCAAAATACTCCTCGAGGGCGCTCGTTTGCACGATGCCCGGCGATACCGCGTTGACGGTTATGCCATGCCGGGCGAAGCTCGTAGCCAGGTAGCGGACCAGGCTTTCAAGCGCGCCCTTGGAGACCCCTACTGCCGCGTAGCCAGCTGCCACCCTGTGCGCTCCCGGACTGCCGAGCACCACGATCCGACCGCCGCCTCGCGATTTCATCAGCGGCAATGCACTGCGGGCGCACTCCAGAACACCAACCACATTGACGTCGAAGGCTTTGCGGATCACCTTTAGCGGCAGATCCGAAAGTTTTTCAAAACGGCCATAGGCTGCGTTGCAAACGAGATAGTCCAGGCCACCGTAGCGCTCCTCCGCAGCTGAGAACAACGCCTCGATTTGATCCGAATCGGACACATCAGCCTGATAGGTGAAGGCTTCCCCTCCGTTCGCTTCGATAGCTGCAACAGTTTCTGCCGCCGCCTCTTCATTCGTCCGATAATTGATCACAAGCTTGGAGCCTTCGCAGGCAAACCGCTGAGCGATGGCCCGGCCAATCCCTTTTGAGCTTCCCGTCACCAGTGTGACGCTGCCACGAAAGTTGTTATTATTCATCCGCAGTCCCGACCTCGGCCCGCCCAGAAGCACCGTTCCCATACCAGCGGATCAACCCGGCGCCCCAGGTCATGCCGGCTCCCATCGTCGGCATCAGCAAGATCTGACCATCTTGTAGCAAACCCGCGCGGTTCGCTTCATCGAGGGCAATGGGGATGGAGGCGCCCGAGGTATTGCCTGTGTGATCGACATTGATGAACATTTTTTCTGGGGGAATTTCAAGACGTTGGGCCACATCAAGTACGAGGTTTTCACCTGTCTGATGAGGGATCACCCAATCCACTTCATCGAGCGAGATCCCCGCCATCTCCGTCACCACGTGGGACGAGTGGGTCATCATCTTGACCGCAAAGGGATAGATTTTCTTGTAGTCAAGTCGCAGGTACTGAAGCCTCTTTTCTAACACTTCCTGGGTGATTGGCATGACTGTTCCGCCTGCGGGTACTGACGTCCACTCTCCGATACTGCCGTCAGCTTCCGAATAAAGCGCCATCAGCCCGTAACCGTCGGCCTGCTTTTTCTGTTGCAGAATCACGGCGCCCGCGCCGTCGCCAAAGACGGTTTGAAGCATAAAACGCTCAGGATCCAGGATGAAGGAACCCGCTTCCGAACTTACGAGCAGGATGTTGTCCAATTTCATTGAATCCATCAAGGCCTCACCGACCATCAAGCCATCGATAAAGCCAGAGCATGCGTGCTCTAATTGGAAGAACTTGCAGCTGCAACCAAGCTCTGCCTGAAGTTTGGCTGCCGACATTGGCAGACGATGATCCGAGCTCACGGTGGTCATGATGATTAGGTCTAGATCCGAGGGCTGCAATCCTGCCGACTCAAGCGCCCGCCGTGACGCCCGGGCAGCCATATCGGCCGTGCCTTCACCGGGCTTCAGATGATGTCGGACCTTGACACCGACGCGCTCCATCACCCATTCATCTAGCGAAACACCGGCTCGCTCACGGTCGTAATCCATGCTCCGACGCTCGATGTCATGGTTTGTGACCTCGATCTCAGGCAGATCACTGCCGGTACCTGCGATGACCTTACTCATCGACCCACCTCCCGTCTTCCACCCCTTGGATAGCAACGTCCGCCGCCTTATGCGCTGGTACTTTTCGAGCGAGTTCACCCACAATGAATTCACCTTCAGGAACTTCATCCAACTGCCGCACCACTTTGGCGGGAACACCTGCAACCATTGTGTTCGGCGGCACGTCCTGCGTGACCACCGAGCCGGCAGCCACAATTGCGTTTGGCCCAATCTCAACGCCCTGCAGGATGACGGTGCTGCCTCCCACCCAGACATTTTCACGGATAATGACCGGCGCCGCTTCAAGCAACCGTGGTTGTTCCCCCCACGCTTCATCGATATTTCGAAAAAGGTGGTTAACCGTTATGACTTGGCTGAAAGGACCAATACCGCTGTAATCGCCAAGGATGACACCGCCCTGGGCGTTGATGATGACGTGGCGGGATAACGCGCTGCGGTATCCAATCTGAAACCTGTTAGGCGGTTGAACGCTGCAGAATTCAGCCACGTGGAACCGCTTGCCTGCCCGTTGAAAAAAGGGTCGGTAAAGCACTCTTCTCAGGAGCCATCCAAACCGCCCCGGGATCCAATAAACCAAGGCTTGAAACCATGCCCAGGCTTCAAAATAGGCCAGCCTTGTAAGGGATCGCCTTTCTTCAAAAGGGATCAGTGCTGGCGCCGGCAGCAGCGATTCATCGATTACTGTTTTTCGATTGCGCGTCCCGCTATTGGTCACAACCGGGTCCTCCATTCATCAAGATTGCGCCTGCTTTCCTTCAGCCTCATGCTCGTGGTTAACTCTTCATCCCAGTCACTACTTTTACTGGCCTGGGAGTCATCATTGACGGCGGTTTTCTCAGTTCACCAACTCCGTAAAAGGCCTTCAGTGGCCGTTCTGAGATCGATTATCGAACCAGCGATAGGTCACTGCGCCCCAGGCCATCCCCGCCCCAACTGCTGGCATCACCAACCAATCACCATCGCTAAAGGTGCCCTGACTGGCGGCTTCATGCAGGGCGACCGGGATCGAGGCAGCCGATAGATTACCAGTGTGTGGATATGTCAGAACAGCCATTTCTTCCGGCACTTCAAGTCGATGGATCACATCCATAATGATGTTGACGGACGCCTGATGAGGCACGAACCACGCGACGTCATCCAGTGTCAACCCTGTCTCCTCAATAACATCCAGGGCACATCGGCACATCCGCTCAATGGCATATTCATAGATGTCGGGGAATTTGAACCGCCAATAATGACGCCCGTTATCGAGCACTTCTTGTGAAAATGGTTCCTTACTGGCACCGCCGGGTACCCAGATATAGTCCCCACGATCCCCATCAGAACCTGTCACAAATTTTGCGATACCGTAGCTGTTGAGATCATCCCTGTCCTGGAGAACCACAGCGCCAGCACCGTCGCCGAATACGGTTAGCGGCATGAACTTCTCGGGGGCATTGAAGTATGTCAGCGTGTCGGCACCGATCAGCAGAACATTTTTGTAGCCGTGTGCCTTCATCATCCCCTTCGCAACCATCAGGCCATCAATGAAACCGGTGCAAGCGGAATCAACCTGGATGAACTTCGCCTTTGAGCCCAAATTAGACTGCACAATAGAAACGGCTTGCGGCAAGCGGAAATCATTGGTGATCGTGGACATAAGGATCAGATCGATGTCGGCGACTTCCAGATCGCTGTCGGCAATGGCGGCTCTCGCTGCCTCCGTCGCCAT
>JBKHKF010000193.1:0-5607 GCA_046537745.1 Anaerolineales bacterium
GTATATTGCTGGCACTGGTGATTGTGGTGGCTACCGGCCCCGGCTTGTTCAATGCGATGATCGCTGTCGGCATCGTTTCCATACCAACGTATGCTCGCATCATGCGGGCAACGGTCATGGGTGAAATGGGTAAGGATTACGTTGAAGCCGCCCGTGCCATCGGCGCTGGCGGTAACCGGATCCTGTGGCGCCATATTCTTCCCAACACGCTGTCACCGATTATCGTGGCGGCTTCGCTGGGCATTGCCACCGCAATTTTGGACGCGGCCGGCCTTGGTTTTCTTGGGCTGGGCGCGCAGCCGCCGACGCCTGAATGGGGCCTGCTGCTCAGCCGCAACAAAAGCCACATGTTCACTTCACCGTGGATGGTCTTCTTCCCCGGCGTCGCCATTATGTTCCTTGTGCTGGGTTTCAACCTGCTGGGGGACGGTCTGCGCGACGCGCTGGATCCCAAGATGTCGCGCGAGCGGTAATGGGGTAAACATACCAGTTCAATTGAAGTGCGGGAGGCCGTCTTGGCCTCCCGGTTTGCTGTTGGGGTCTGTCTCTTATTCGCTGCTGGTCAGGGTAAAGGAGGCAGGCGGGGCAATTTCAATTCCTTCGGCGGCCAGGGCAGCCTCAAGGGCGCGAATGCCTTCATCCAGTGCAACGTTGTACTCCACATCCTTCATGTCCGCCCAATATTGAACTACCAGGCTCAAGTAGGCATCGCCCAGTTGGCGGAAGGTGATCTCGGGAGCCGGGTCAGTGACCAACCCGCGTATCTGCCCGATAGCCTGATCGGCGACTTGGCGGGTCCTGTTTAAATCTGCGCCGTATGCGACCGGGATGGACACCTCCAGCCGGCGGATTGGCGCTCGGCTGTAGTTTATGATCGGACTGGCGAGGACATCGGCGTTGGGTATGGTCACGAAACGGCCGTCGATGGCCCGGATGTCGGTCGTTCTCAATTCGATGCCAATCACTTTGCCGGTGAAGCCGGCGACTTCGATGTTGTCGCCCAGGTCAAAGGGTTGCTGCAGCATGAGCAGCAGGCCGGCGATAAGATTCTTGGCCACGTCCTGCAGGGCGAATCCGATGGTGAAGCCGGCGATGCCCAGCCCAGCCAGCAGGCTGGTGACATTGGGTATCACCTGTTCTGCCGCCAGCACCAGGCCCAGTGCCAATGTGCTCCAGCGGACCAATCGCCGCAGAGTCTCCTGGAGCGTTGCGTCCGCTTTGCGCTGGCGAGCGCCCTTGGCCACTATCCGGGCCAGCCAGGCGGAAAGGATAAAGGCGACTATGACGATGACAATGGCCAATATTGCTCGGGAGAGCACGTCCGGGAACTGATTGATGAACTCCTGCAACTGTTGGCTTATAGGCGGCATTTTTGCTCCCTTTGCACGGTTAACTTATCAGTAGTTAGCCCAATTAGTTTAGTTGTCAGCGCCGACCATTCGTCCGATGGCGCCCGCGATTGTGTTAGGTTCGGGGGCTGGATCGGCCCCGGCTGGCCAGCCTTCCCGCTGTCGGCGGCGATCCCCATCCGTTGTCTCGGTTTGATCATGGAAAAGAATGTGGTGGGTGGGGAAGGGCAAGTCGATCCCGGCCTGACTCAATTGTACTTTGACCAGGGACAGGACCTGATCCTCCAGGATAACGACGTCCGACCGGCGCGATTCCGACCACCAGCGGAGGCGCAGCATGACGGCAAAGTCGGCCAGTGCCCCAACGCGGATATCGGGCGCGGGATCTTTGAGTACACCGTCCAACTGATCGAGCGCGGATAGAATCACCCGGCGAGCCTGATCGATATCATCCCCGTAGCCAATTCCCACTTCTTGTTCGATGCGGCGAATGGGGAAGGCGGTGTTCACGATGACCGACTGGGTGAATAAATCGCTGTTGGGTATGACCACTCGACGTCCGTCGTAGGTTTTGATGTAGGTGGCCCGAGTTTGTATGTCCTCGACGGTCCCCTCATAATCGCCGACGATGATCTGGTCGTTAATGCGAAAGGGCTGGGTGAGCAAAATCAGAATACCGGCCAAGAAGTTCTGGACAATATCTCGGAAAGCGAAACCGATGGCCACGCCGCCAATGCCGAGAAGCTCGATGAGTTGGCCCGCATTGAAGGATGGGAACAGAATCAAGAGAGCGATGAGCAGTGCGATGAACATCATCGTCCATTGGGCCAGGCGGCCAAAGACCAGCCGAGCTGTCGGTGGGAGAGATGCTCGCACCACCAGGCGCATCGCCAGGCGGCGCAGCAGTTTTGCCAGAAAGTATCCAAGGCTCAGGACGATCAATGCAATGACCAGATTGGGCAATGAGGCGATGAGCGAGTTGATCATTTCCTCCAGATTGCTCCAGGCAGCTTGAAAATCCATGACGAAACCCTCCCGGCTTGATTTTCGGTTCCGATGATTATAGAGGCAGGTGTGCGAGGATGAAGCGACGAACCAAAGGCCATAACCGATGACTCAACCTGGTTCCACCGGGGGAACCCCCCCGGCTGTCTCAGTAGTGATGCCTTGCTTTAACGCGGAGGATACCGTCGAGGAGGCGGTCGAAAGCTTGCTGTCTGGCAGCTGGGCCGACTTTGAAATCATCGCGGTCGATGACGGCTCAACCGACGGAACCTTGAGCCGCCTGCACGCGCTGGCAGCGGTGGACGATCGGGTGAAGCCGCTTGGGCGGCCACATCGGGGGCTCATCGAAGCGCTGAACGCGGGTTGGCGAGCCTCCAGAGGCGAGTTGGTCGCCCGCATGGACGCCGACGATCGTTGCCATCCGGATCGACTCCGCAAGCAGGTTGAGATGCTGCGGGGGCATCCCGGGTTGGCGGCCGTGGGCTCATTGGTGCGCAGCTTTCCACCGGAGGCGGTGCGAGGCGGCTTCAGGCGCTATGTGCAATGGTTGAACAGCCTGGTGGAACCTGATGAGATCGCGCGGGACATCTTTGTAGAGAGCCCATTGGCACACCCCTCCGTGGTGATGAGACGATCCTGGCTGGAAAAAATGGAGGGGTATCAAGAGTTCGGTTGGGCGGAGGATTATGATTTATGGCTCCGTATGCATTTAGCTGGAGCCCGCTTCGGGAAAGTGCCGGAGGTGTTGCTGTATTGGCGGGAACACGAAGGGCGCGCCACCCGGACCGACAGCCGCTATTCGGTTCAAAACTTCCTGAAAGCGAAGGCGCATTACTTGATGAAAGGGCCATTAAGCGGACGGAAAGCGGTGTTCATCTGGGGGACAGGACAAATGGGTCGTCGCCTTTCGAGCCATCTGCTGCGGGAGGAGGCGCCCATTGTGGCCTTTATTGATATTGATCCCCGAAAGATCGGCGGTCGCAAAAGGGGCAGGCCTGTGATCGGCCAGCGGGATTTGCAGGAGTGGTGGTCCCGCTATGAAAAACCGGCGCTCATCAGCGCGGTGGGGTCCCATGGGGCGCGAGAGGAAATCAGGTCCTACCTGGGGGCTCATAATTTCGTCGAGGGCGAGGATTTCTGGGCGGCGGCTTAATCGCTGAATTGAAAGTCCATGGTTGGCAAAAGAAAAGAGGGGCTGCGTCAGCAGCCCCTCCTTTACTTGTGTCCGGCAGATTTACTTTGGAAGGAGTGATCAAACTGCAGCCGGCTCGGGGTGATTGATGATGAACTCAATCCCCTCGAGCGTGTTAATGGTTTCGTGCACCGGGCAATGCTCAGCAACACGGCGGATCACCGTTTCCCTTTTCTTGGTGCATTCGCCCTGCGGCATGTTTATCGTGACCTTTAGATTCGTCAAGCGCGTCGGCTTGTCCGCCTTTTCGAAGTCCACGTCAACGGTCATGCCCCGGGTATCGACGTCGTTGCGCTGGCAGTAGTCGGCCACCAGCGCGCCGACACAGGACCCGATCGAAGCGATAAAAACCTGAGGCGGGGTTGGACCGCGGTCGGAGCCACCCATCCCGGCCGGCACATCAATTGTCAATGTGTGGTCACCCATCACCGTCTCAAAGAGCATATCGCCTTTGTAGGTGGTTCGTATTGTGGCCATGCTGTGATCTCCTTTTTATCTAAGGGCCGCGCCTGGGCCCTGAGAATCTTCAAACGGTACTTGTTCAAAGGCAATGCTACCCGCGCCTTTTAAATGTGAAAAGCGTCACTAATAATGATACAAAGGGGATGAATGTCATCCAGTTAGGCTGTTCCAACGGCTCAGTTTGCGCCGGCGCAAGGATCGCGCCGATTGGAAAGCATATCATCGGAACGCTGGCGGAATGACCCTGGTGGAAGCCGAAGCCGCGCTCTGCTTTCAAGCCACGATCACATAGGGTGATTTGGCCCAGCGGGATGACATCTCTTGGAGGAACGAAAACGCTCTTGGGGCTCTCGATTGATGCGACATCATGAGTAAAGGCATAAATGCGTCAGGGTTGATGCGACCGCTGGCCTTGGTTCTGGGGGGCCTGGCGCTCATGGCGGGAATGTGGGGCGGTCTCGTTCGAGTGGGCGCGGCCAGCGGCGGGGGGCTGACAGCGGCGCAGCATGGGCCCTTAATGGTGGCGGGTTTTCTCGGAACCCTGATCGCGCTGGAGCGGGCAGTTGCCTTCGGGCGAACGTTGGCTTATGCGGCCCCTTTGGCCAGCGGTGTGGGGGCAGCGCTGCTTATCCTGCAGGGTCCAACCGTTGCGGCGAAACTTCTTTTATTCCTCGGCGCGCTTGGTCTGGCGATCATCATGTTCGCATTTACCCAGCGCCAGTCCACGTACGATATCTGGATCATGGCTTTAGGATCCTTGGGGCTGGTCCTGGGGAACGGTCTGTGGCTGCGGGGCTTTTCAGTGCCCCAGTCAGTGATGCCCTGGCTGACGTTTTTGTTTCTGACCGTCACCGGGGAGCGGTTGGAGCTGAGCCGAATACTCCCGGCAGGGTCCTTACGGGTCTATAGTTTGCTGACAGTTTCATTCATACTCATGGTCGGTTCGCTGATGTCCATTCACTGGGTTGAATTCGGAGGACGCCTGGTGGGCCTCGGTTTGATCGGAGGAGCTTATTGGCTGCTTCATTATGACATCGCTTGGCGGACCCGCCGCAGACAGGGTCTGCCCCGCTACATGGCCTGGTCGGTGCTGGCGGCCGCCAGTTGGATGATGGTGGCAGGTGTCATGACAACCTTCTGGGGGCTTCCCGGGCCCGGCTTCCGTTATGATGCCTTGCTGCACGCGGGTTTTCTGGGGTTTGGCATCGGCATGGTGATGGCGCACGCGCCGATGATGGTGCCAACTTTGGTCGGTGGGCGCGCCCGCTTTTCCACCCTGCTTTATCTGCCCACCGCGCTGCTGCACCTTTCAATGGTGGGTCGGGTGGGCAGCGATTTGATGGGCTGGCATGAGGCGCGCATGGTGAGTTCAACCGTCAATGTGATCGCGATTCTGTCCTTTGTGGCGGTGACGGCTTTTAACCTTATTGGGTCCCATCGTGAATGAAGTGGGATGGAATCGGCGGCTCTGGCTGGGGTCGGTTCGCCACCACAGGGCCTGGCCGTCGAACTTCTTCCGTTGGATTTGTGGTTGATACAAGGCAGCATTCAAACTGGGCGATAGCCCAGATTTGGCAGCTGGCGCCGGCAATCCTGTTC
>JBKHKF010000194.1:0-5597 GCA_046537745.1 Anaerolineales bacterium
GTTGATGGCCAGCGTGCGCAGGCCTTCGAACTCCGTTTCAAAGCCGTAGCGCTCGACCGTATCTTTGATCGCCCGCAGTCGAGCCTCATACAGCAGGCGTCCTTCTTCCACCAGTTCCTTCACAAGTGAAGAATCATCATCCAGCAGCGGATCCCAGAGTTCGTCGTTGGTCGGATCCATCTCGCGCTGGTAAATTCCTTCGCCGAAGTGGCGGGTGTCCTTCAGCGCCATACGCCAGATATCCCGATCGCCGATCAGTGCGACCGCCTGCGGGACCGGTTGATCGGGGAAAAAGGTATGCCAGGTCAGCACACAGCCAGCCTCGTCGATGCGCCGCTCCCCGGGCACATCGGCCATGGCCTCACCTATCGTATCCAGCGCTGAAACATGATGATCCACCCAAACGAAATGCTTGTTCTCAGCAAGCTGCTCCATGGTCTCCAGGTCGAATGAAAAATCGACCAAGACGATCGCGTCAGCGGCTTCGATCTGCTCCCATGGGATGGGATCGCCGATCTCCATAGCGTGCATTTGAGCGCGATCTCCGTAAAAGCGCCGAACGATGGCTGCAGAACATTGCCCATCCGGATCATCGTGATACAGGCAAAGGATGCTTGGGTCGTCATGAAGGGGTATGATTTTCACGTTAATTCACGCTCCGATGTCACTGGCGGGGTCGGCCGCTAGTGTATCAGAATACGTGTATGTGGTTGATACCCTTTGCCCCTGAACCTTCTTCTTGTCTTGGAGGCCAAATTAATGTTCTCAATTCGTGCTAACAGGCGCAACGTTCCTCAATGGATTCTGGCGGGTTTCTTGTTGCTTGCAATCGGCGCCTGTGGTCCTGGAGCCGATGGTGTCAGCTCGAGCACGTCAACTGCCGCTTCCCCTCCGCTGATCGCAGAAGTGATGGCGGGGCGTGAAGGGGATAACAACTTCGAGTTTATTGAACTCTATAATCCGTCGTCGGAACCCGCGGATTTGGCGGGTCACTTGCTCGTGTATCGACTGGCCACCAGCGAGCGGGATCTTCCGGTGTATCAATGGACCCGGCAAACGCTGATCCCGGGCCATGGTTATTACCTGCTGGTGCGTCGCGGGGAGCAGGTCGGATCCGCAGGCGATGCATTCTTCGACCAAGCCCTCAATGAGAATGGAGGCGGCCTGGCACTGCTGGCGCCCGATGGTTCGGTCCTGGCCTCCCTCGGTTGGGGCAACGCGCCCGAGACTATGGTCCATGGGGAACCGGCTCCGGCAATGGAGCCTGGATCCTCGCTGGCGCGGGAGGTCAGCGGGGCCGGAGATTTCGGTGCCGGCCAGGTTGATGACGCTGACAGATATGAGATCAACCGGCAGCCTGCACCTCAGAACAGCGGCGCCGAGCCGCGAGGTCCAGCCCCATCGTTGAAACTCTCGGTGGAGACGCCGGATCAGGTTGCCCCGGGCTCGCTCTTCTCGCTGGCGGCTTCTGTTGAAAACCTCAGTGAGCAGGAGCTAACAGGGGTGTCTGTTTTCTTCACCATGCCTGAGGGTTTTGAACTCGAGGGCGATGAACCGTCGGTGAGGGCGCTGGACGGGCAGGTGGAATGGCAGGTTGGGCTGTTGGCTGCGGGTGAGCTGGAAGAGAAACAACTCGAAATCCAGGCGCCCTGGGATTATTTGTTGTCCAATCTTGAGAATCTGCGCGTTGAGAATGAATCCACCGCGGCCTTCGCGGGGCCAAGGTGGATCCAGGTGGCTGAAGGCACCATCCCTATCCGCGTAGCCCGTGGGCTGCCGGGTCAGGAGGTGATCGTACAAGGAAAAGCCTCGATGTATACCGGCGGTCTGTTCGCCGGATCAGGCAATACGAAGTTTTATCTGCAGGATGAAACCGGCGGTGTTCAAATCTGGGTTCCGGAGGGGGAGGGTGAGCTGGCGGTGCGTCTCGGTCAGGAGGTCCGCGTTCGCGGGCTCATCGAGCCCTATCGGGGCACCATCGAGCTGATCGCCGAACCGCCCGAGTCTGTTGAGGTGCTGGCGGCTGAAGTGAGCGAGTTGGATCCGGAAGAAACTTCGCCCGCGGCTGTGATCCTCGAACCCGGTCGCTTCGTTGGTGAGCTCATCCGGGTTGAAGGAACACTGACCCGGGTGGAGGAGTTCAAGTACTCCTTTGAGCTGGATCTGCAAAGCGATTCGGGCGAGGTGTTGACGGCCTACGTGGACAAGATGACGGAAATTCAAGTGGAGACGCTGGAGGTCGATCAGCCCTACGCCGTCACAGGGATCCTGGAGACTCCAGATAGCGTGCCCACGCTTTACCCGCGTGTTCAGGGCGATATCGACCGCCTTCGTCCGCAGGCGCTGGTGCTGGAGACGGAAGCCCCGGCGAATGTGTCCGTCGGTCAACGCAGCCAGGTTGTGTTGCTGCTTTCCAATTACCTGGAGCGGCCGGTTTCAGAGGTCGAGGTCGTCCTTGCAAGCGTGGTGAACGGCACGGTGGTGGAGGCGATCCCTGAGCCTGCGTGGGATGGCCAGTCGCTGAGATGGTCCAATATTGGACTGGATCCGGGGGAGACAGCTGAGTTCAAAATCTCGCTGGCGCCGCGAGTGGGGGCTGAGCGTGTGCGCATCGACGGTGTCACCGCTTCAGAGGCTTCCGGCGAGGCTGCAGCAGAACTCGACCCGTTCGAGATTATCGTCGGCGATACCGTGCCTGTCAGCGCCGTTCAGGGGTCCGGTATGCGTTCGCCCTTTGTGCTGAACACGCTCACGGTCGAGGGTGTCGTGACAGGTGTCTTCCCCGAATTAGAAGGGTTCTGGATTCAGTCCATCGAGATGGATGACGATCCAACGACCTCGGAAGGACTATTCATCAACCTCGGCGAAGCCCGAGCGAACCTTGAGCCTGTTGATCTGATCCGGGCAAGCGGTCGAGTGCGAGAGATCTCCCAGCAGACCCAACTACAGATCGAAAGCCTGGCCGAGGTCGAAGAGGTGACCTCTGGATTGCCCCAGCCGGACCCAGTGCCGCTGGATCCTCCCATGGATTCCGAGGAAGCCGAGCAGTACTTTGAAGCCCTCGAAGGAATGACGGTTCGCCTGGCAGAGCCGGCAAGAGCGATCGGTCCCACCAACCGCTACGGCGAGACTCCGGTGGTGCTGGCGCGACACGAGCAGGGCCGCCTTACCCATGCGGATGAGGTGGGACACCGCATCATTGTTGACGATGGCTCGAGCATTGTCCATAATGACAGGTCCACACTTACGCACCCGGTGGCCACCGGGGATATGCTGACGGCCGCAACTGGACCTCTGGCCTACACCTACGGACAGTACAAAATCGAACCTGTGGTGCCTCCAGTTGTCCAGCCCGTGGAGCGGCCTTTACCACCTCCGGCCAGCGTGGAACCGGGGGCGGTGAGCTTCGCAACGTGGAATGTCGAAAACCTTTTCGACATCCTCGAACCGCACCCGAGCAACCCACCGCGACCGCGGCTGGCGGATTATGAGCGCGATCTGCAGGGGGTGGCGGACACGATTGAATATCTGGGCAAGCCGACGATTGTGGCCCTGCAGGAGGTGGAGAACCTGAAGATTCTGGAAGATTTGGTGGCGCTGCCTGAGCTTTCATCTGCGGGGTACACTGCCCACCTGATCGAGGGCACCGATGGCCGCGGGATCGATGTCGGTTATCTCATTCGATCAGATATTGTTGAGGTGATCCAACTGCGTCAGGTGGAGGTGGAGGAGGATTTGTTGAGCCGCCCGCCGCTGCTGGTCGTGATCGAGATTGACGAGGCAGGACCGTTGAATAGGGTGGCGCTGATCAACAACCATTTCACATCCATGGCTGCCGGAGTCGAGGCCACGGAGCCGCGGAGGATCGCCCAAGCCCAGCTCAACGCGGCCGCAGCCCAGGAGTTGCTGACTCGAGGGAGTGTGGACTCCGTTGTGATCCTGGGCGACTTGAACTCCTTCTTCCGCTCACCACCCATCGATCGCTTGAGGGGGATTGGCCTCCAGCATGTGCTCGATGAAGTGCCTGAGAGAGAGCGCTACAATTACATTTATCAGGGCATCTCTCAAACGCTGGATCACATCCTGGTCTCGCCCGAACTTGCGGGCTGCCTGGTGGATGTGGATATCCTGCATCTGAACGCCGACTTCCCACCCCCCGATCTTGAAGGGCCTCCGATGCTGCGAAGCTCGGATCATGATCCCGTGATGGCCAGCTTCCTCTGCTCCGGGAATTAGTCAGAAGAAAAAGGCGGTGGCATCAAGCCACCGCCCTTTTCTGTGCTGGCGATCCTAGCTTCGGTTACTGGGTTTCTTCGACAGCCTCAGCTGCGGCCGCGTTGAGCTCTTCCAGCAGCGTTGGGATCTGCTCGGGATCGGAGGCCAGGATCTGTTCGAAGGTATCCTGCACCTCCCGGCGGACGGTCGTCCAGGACGGCAAGCTCGGTTCGGCCTTGCCGTACTCGACCAGCTCGAGACCCTGAGCCCAGTAATCGTTCTCGCTCGAGTAGTCGCCCAGCAGGTCAACGGTGCTCCGGCGAGTGGGATAGTAGGCGCTGGCCCGGACCCATTCCTCCTGGGTTTCAGGCGAGGTCAGGTATTTGAAGAAAAGCCAGGTGGCCAGATTCTGCTCCGGCGTGGTGTCCACGATGGCAATGTACTGTCCGAAGGCGTCCACGGCCTGGTTTCCATCGGGGCCGGGGAAGGGGATGATCTGCCACTCGTCGCGGATGGCATCCTCGGCATTGAAGGCCTCGACCTGGAAGGGGATGCCTGCGGTCGAGCTCATGGTGTAAAGCGCCTTGCGGGTGGCGAACTCGGGGTTGGGATAACTCTCGGTCGGGAAAGCGCAGCCTTCATCCCACATATCTTTCAGGAAGTTGGCAACTGCTTCCACCTCGGGGCTGGTGAAGTCGTAAACTGCGTCCTGGTCGCCCAAGAAATCGCCGCCGAACGCAAAGGTCCAAGAGGCGACATTGGAAGCGCCGGCGTAAAGCACCAGGCCGCCGGTGCCATCATTGTCCGGGTTGTCATCGGTGCTGTTGGCTTCGGTGGCTGCGCACGCCTGCTCCATGAACTCCTCGGGCGTGGCCGGGGCTGAATCGAAGCCGAGTTCCTGTGCCCAGCCGCTATTATAGAAAATCACATTGGCGGATTGGCTGATGGGGTAGCCGATTCTTGCGCCTTCAGGCGTGACGCCACCTTCGAACGCACCTTCATAGAAATCTTCTTTCGCTGCCTCATCAAGACCCCAATCGGGATCGTTGACGAATTCATCCAGGTTGACGAGGGTATCAACCTGATACCAGTTGGCAAGGGCATTGGTATAGCCAACCAACATGGAGGGCAGATCGCCAGATTGAATGGCGGCGTTCATCGCGTCTTCGAGGTCGTTGTAGCGGCCCTGATCGAGCGCCTCCACCGTGATGCCCCACTCATTGGTGGCGTTAAATTCCTCCACGATCGCCGTCATGGCGACGTTAGCCTCGCCGGATCCCCACACGTGCCAGAATTGGATGGTTTGGCCGCTGGGATCCACACCCATGGCCTCCTCTTCCATCTCCTCGGCGGGCTCCATTTCCTCTTCTGGTTCTTCCATC
>JBKHKF010000195.1:0-5584 GCA_046537745.1 Anaerolineales bacterium
ACTCCTTCTCCCAGGAGGCAATGCCTTTAGAAAACCGCCTGTTCGGCGCTGGCCATGGTCACCACTGCAATAGCAAGCAGTATGGAAATCCAGATACCCGCTTGCTCCAGCCGATCTTGCAGTTGCCCCATCCGCTGTACCAGAGCGGGATCTGGCGGCCCCCGGCTGGCTTCCAATTGGTTCCCGATCTCGCCTATTTCCTTCGTGAGCGGCCGGTTGACAAAGAAGCCCAACACGAAGGCGATCAAGCCAGCCACCGAGCCGATGGTCAGACTGATTCCGGGCCCGGAAGTGAGCCAGCCTGAGTTCAGCCCGGGGAATTGTCGCCAGTATAAAAGCAGGCCCGAGCCTACAGTCAGCAGGGCTGAGATGCCCAAGAAGTCCGAAAGGCGTCTCTGCCGGATGATGTATTTCATCACCGCCGGGCCGCCGTTCTGGACCTCGCGGACTGCTGGACTGAGAAAACCAGCGAGCGACCAACTTGCGCCAGCCCAGAAGACGGCGCTGCCAATGTGAAGCACCCGAAGGATGAGTGGGTACAGATTCATAGACTTCTATTGCGATCCCGCCAAGAATCCCGACAGCCAATCCAATTGCCTGATAGGCTGGTTTTGCTCACTGTAGATATTATGGACCAAAAAGGTGGGAATACGCAAGTCGCTTGTAAGTTTTCTTTCCCTTGACTAGTTTTTGAAGCGCGGTATACTTTATTCACACAGTCAGACATTTGGGTGCCCCCCTCACCTGAATGTCTGCCTGTGCTTTTTAAGGGGGTTACCCGGCAACAATAGTCCGAAGCCCGTTTACGAGTTGATCCACTTCGCGCTGCGTATTGTAGTGAACGAGTCCCACCCGCACTAAGCCGCCGCTTTCCTCCAAGCCCAGGTGCTCGGTAACGGCCAGGGCGTAGAAGTTGCCATCCCAAACGTAAATGCCAAGGTCCGCAAGCAGTTCTGCAACGCGACGGGGCGAGACTCCTTCGAGGCGGAAGGATACGGTGGGCACCCGATCTTCCGTGGTTGCTGGGCCAAATATCGACAGCTCATCGATGGACGTGAGCTGCTCGAGCAGGTATTCGGTCAGCGAAAGCTCGTACTCATTGATGACCCGCATGGCGGTCTTTAGTTCAAGGATTCTGCCCTCAAAAAACTCGCTCAGCTTGTTATGAAACTGGCCACCGAAGCGGCTTAGCTCAGCGAGATACTCCATGGTGCCGAGCAGGCCAGCGATCCCCTCGTGGTTTTGCGTCCCGGTCTCAAATTTATGCGGGGCCTTATCAGAAGCAGGTCGGACTTTTGCGGCAGGCAGCTCGGATAACAATTCATGCTTTCCATACAGCAGGCCAATATGTGGCCCGAATAGCTTATACGCGGAAAGGGCCAAAAAATCGCAGTCCAACTGGCGGACATCCACGGGCTGATGGGGTGCCAACTGGACTGCATCCACAAAGCACAGCGCATCATGCTGGTGGGCTATTTGGGTGATTTCTTCCACTGGGTTGATGGTGCCAAGAGCATTGGAGGCGTATCCCACCGCGATCAGCTTTGTGTTCTGGTTGACGGCGCGCTCCAGTGCGGTCATGTCCAATCTTCCCCGAACGCGGTCAAAATCGATCCAGTGGACCGGGCAACCCTTTCTTTCAGCCAGTTGGACCCATGGGGCGATATTGGCATCGTGATCGAGGCGGGTCACGATGATCTCATCGGAGGGGCTAAACCGGTCCGCCAGAGCCCTGCTTAATGTAAAAGCCAAGGTGGTCATATTCGGACCGAAGACGATTTCCTCGGCTTTTTCGGCGTTCAGAAAATCGGCTGCCGCCTGGCGGCTTTGCCTCAGAATCGCGTCCGTGGCCTGGCTTGTGGAAAACGCACCGCCGCGATTGGCGTTGGTATCCACCAGATAGGCCCGCATGCGATCCAGGGAAGGCCGGGCGATTTGGCTCCCTCCCGGGTTATCGAGAAAGACCGCCTCGGAATCCAATGATGGGAACTGATCGCGGACAAACTGAACGTCAAGTGCCATAAACGACCCTCCTGGGAGGCATGCTGGATCTTGATCCATTTTCATTGTATCGGGGAGAATCACCAATCTGGAAAAATCGGGTGTTATAATTCGCGCCATTGGAGGTGGCCAACTGCAGAGAAAGTACAATCCACGGTTGATCACTCCCGGCAGTTTCTAGTGAGCTTCGCAATTCTCTGGATTTACGGGGAGTTTGTAGGAAATCATGGATATTGAACGTCAAGCCGTCAAACTGCTGATCACTTATGACCCTATCCCGGAAAAGCGGGAAGCCTATTTTCACTTTGTTCTGGGGGAATTTGTGCCGGCAATGGAGCATCTTGGATTGACCATGTGCGAGGCCTGGCACACGGCCTATGGTGAATACCCATTGCGATTAGCGGTTTTTACCGCGGATGACGATGTCGTCATGGAGGAGGTGCTGGATTCCTCCGATTTCCGTCGGTTGGAGGATAGGCTGATGGATTACGTTGCGAATTACTATCGAAGGGTCGTTCCCGGACGTCAAAGCTTTCAGTTCTAGCGACAGCGGCCGAACCAATGAACGTGACATTATTCACAAATTGGTGTACAATGGGGTCGCCCTGACCAATCGACAAGGCAGTCTCATCGCACCCAACCTTCAAGAAGCCCAGTCAGGGCTTTTTTCTTTTTGGGTTGTATGATGACTGAGGTCGACTTTCCGTTCTGGGCTAGTCGATCACCTCGAGATCTCGCCCGACCTTCTTAAAGATGCTGAGTGCCTGATCCAGGTCTTCCCTGCTGTGGGAGGCTGAGATCATCACGCGGATGCGGGCCTTACCCTGGGGCACGGTGGGATAGCCGAGCGCCATGGCGAAGAGGCCGCTCTCGAACAGGCTGCGGCTGAAGCGCTGAGCCAATGGGGCCTCGCCCAACATGATGGGGGTAATAGGAGTTTCGCTGCTGCCCGTATCGAACCCGAGTGACTGCATCGCCTCTTTGAAGTATTCTGTGTTTTGCCAGAGTTTATCGACCAACTCCGTTGATTCCTCAAGCAAGTCGATGGCGGCCAGGCAGGCGGCGGTATCGGGCACCGTCATGGCTGAGGAAAAAAGGAAGGGGCGGCCACGTTGTCCCAGCCATTCAACCACACGCCGTGAGCCGGCCACCACACCGCCAACCACGCCGAAGGCCTTGGACATGGTGCCGACCTCGACATCCACCTTGCCGTGCAGCTTGAAGTGGTCCACAATCCCACGACCGCCTTCGCCGAGAACGCCCTCCCCGTGGGCGTCATCCACCATCAGCAGACATTCATATTCTTCGGCGACCTGTTGGATTTCATCCAACGGGGCCACATCGCCATCCATGCTGAACACACCATCCGTGATGATCAGCCCGCGGCGATACTCCTTGTGATTTTGCTGAACCTTTGTAGCCAGATCCTCCGCCTGGGCGTGATCGTAGCGGATGATCTCAGCGCCGGATAGGCGGCAGCCGTCGATAATGCTGGCGTGGTTCAGTTCGTCGGAATAAATCAAATCGGGTTTGCCCACGAGCGCCGGGATGGCCGCCAGGTTCGCGTTGAACCCGGACTGGAAGGTGATGGCGGCTTCGACCCTCTTGAATTGCGCCAGCCGCTCCTCCAGCTTGCGGTGCAGTGTCATCGTGCCGGCGATTGTGCGGACCGCCGCGGGCCCTACGCCGTACTTCTCGACTGCCTCACGAGCGGCCTTCACCAGGCTGGGGTGGTTGGCCAGACCAAGGTAGTTGTTGGAGCAGAAGTTCAGCACCTTCTTACCGTCCACAGTCAGCCATGCACCCTGGGGCGACTCAATGGTACGAATGTCGGTGTATAGGCCTTGCTTTCGCAGCTCCTCCAGCTCGTCGGCGATCCACTGTGTTTTTTGGGAGGGTTTGGTGCCTTCAGTCATTTAAATCCTCTTTCCACTGGGACAGTTCTTTCTGATCCTGGGAATCGATAAGCTTGAGTTTATGGGGTCGCCCCCGCCGCTTGATTTGGATTTCACGCTGCATGGCCCGGCGACGGGAGGCGAATTCCTCCACATATACCAATTCATTTGGAGTGCGGCAGCGAGTGTATTGGGCTCCTCTGCCGGCGTTGTGTTCTCGCAGACGGCGAGCCGGGTCGGTGGTCCAACCTGTGTACAGCGTCCCGTCAGAGCATTCGAGGATGTAGCAGTAATAACCAGTCACGGAGCAATTATAGAGGCACAAAGCAGACTGGGCAGGCGGGCAGGTCGGGTGTGGCCGGGTTACTCTCGTTTTCCGCGTCGGTTCGGATCAAAGCCGAAAAGATTGCCAAGCATGCCGGTGCTTGATACGTGGGAGCGGCCCCGCTCAACAGCCTCCCAATCGGCCTGCTCTCGTTTGGCCAGCCAGCTCTCCCGCTCCTTGACCGCGCGGCGGATCCAATCAGTCAGATTCTCCTGCTCGGATTCTTCGATCGTCTGGCGGAGCTGCGTCAGGCGGTCGATGATCTGGTCGAGGTGAACGGCCAAGCTTTGACGGTTCTCGATCAGCTTCTTGGCCAGCGTTTCCCCCTCTACTCCAGCGAGGCTGTAGGTGCCGGCCATGAATTCCCGGCCGGCGATTCGCTGGATATCCGGCCAGCCCCGCGAGTCAGCGGCGGTTTGAAGCAGCGCTAACGAAAGAGCCGCCGGGAGCGTATCGATAAGCGAGGTGACGGCTTCCATTTCTGAGGCGTCTATAAAGAATGGCTTGCCGCCGACAGCCTCGGCGATATTGACGGCAATGTTGATTGCCCGCTCCGGCGTCTCCGCTGGAACGACCAGACCCATCAGGCTGTTCTGATAAAGATCAGGCCGAGCCTGCCGATAGCTGGTATCCAGGTCGAACATTGCAGAGTGCTGGACCACAGGAACGGCGCCAATATAGTGCGACCTTTCCATGTGTTCGCTGGCCCATCGGAGACTGGAGGCTTTGAGCGGAGAACAATCAATTAGCAGCGCGCCCTCTTTGAGGTTGTCGGCCACATCCTCCCTGAACTCGTCCGCCTCCGCGGCGGGCAGCGTCACCAGGATCACATCGGCCGAGCGAGCAGCTTTATAGGGGTTGGAGACCCGTTCAGCAATCGCGCCAGAGTCCACGGCTGCCCGGGCCGCTTCCTTATCCGGATCAAAACCGAGCCGGGCCGCGTCCACATTCGCTTCAGCCAGAGCGAGCGCTATCGAGGCACCCTGCTCCTGCAAGCCCACGAAAAGAATTTCTAATTTCATCATGCCACCTCAGTTTCTATTATCGGCCGTCTGGAGAATCCGCAACGCTTCATATAAGTCACCAGGCACGTCCGCTTCAGGTTCATTTTGGTGAGCAGCGATCAACCGGATCAGCTTGGGTGAACTGCCGACCTCAGCGACCATCTCGGCCCCCCAACGGGGATGCTGCTCGGCGATGACGAACGGTCGGCGCCAGCCCCTCGGTTCGCCATGCCCGATCCGCTCCGCCCACGCTGGAAAAAGGGCCTGCGCCAGCACAATCAGCACTCGCTCCCAACGCCGAAGCGGGTGCCGGGACTTGCCAACGTCGTGGAGAAGCGCGGCGGCCAGGAGGCTTGGGT
>JBKHKF010000196.1:0-5581 GCA_046537745.1 Anaerolineales bacterium
CAAGGTTCATCTACACCTGGGTGTGCAGGAAGAGTTCGTCCCATCCTCGAAGGGCTCCCTGCCTTTCTTGTTTCAAACCTGGCGGTGTTGGCAGATAGCCTCCGTGAAGCGGGGTCGAGATAGAGGCGGACCATACCTTAAAAGATCGGCGCCGTTTATACGTTCAGGACCCTTTCGGAAATCGCCTGGAGTTCATAGGAGAATGGGACGGGTTCTCCCAGCGAGTTTGAGCCAGTAATTTCAACTCTCTTCGGAGGGGCAAGCCTAGAATCTCTGTTTATTCGATCTCCTGATGTTCAAGGTGGCGATCACAGATGTGGAGATGGAGATCGGGCCATCACTCCCCCTTCATCATGTGGTCCTCCAAGGGAACGGTCACGCCGTCGCCGATGCGCTTGACGTAGGCGTAATTCGCCACGGGCAGGTTTGCGTCCAGGATTGCCTCGTCGCTCAAACCCGCGCTGTGCATTGCGCCGAAATCCCGCTTGAAAATCTTCCCGGGGTGCGCCGACAACCTGGCCACAAAATCCAACTCCGATTGTTCCTGTTCCGTCGCATGTCTTTCCGCTCATTCCTTCTATGATTCGACTCCCAAAACCTACATGATGGGTTCTGATAGAGGCTGGCTGGAAATTGAGAGATGAATATTGGCAGGATGGATGAGTCGGCCGCCGCGGCCGCGGACATGGTTGCAGGTTAAAGGAGATTAAATGGCATCCGATGACAACTCAAAGCTCAAGAATGAACATGACTGGATCACCCGGTGGCCCTTGCGGCTGACAATCGTAGTCCTGCTGCTTGCAATCCTGTGGGAGCGTTTCTTTTACGGGCGCCCTATCGGCATCTCATATCCGCTGTGGATTGCGCTGGCTCTGATGGCCGGGTTCGCCTGGGCCTTTTACGAGGGACGGCGCCCTTCTTTAATTGCCATCAGCCTGACCATCCCCGTTCTTGCGCTGGCTGCGCTGGTGCCGCTACGGGTGGAGCCGTTGACCACATTCTTGGCTATCTCACTCTCGGTTCTGTTGGGAATCTTCTGGCTCGGAGATTTCCGCCCGGGCAGCCTGCTTCGGTGGAGGTGGCTCGATTACATTGTGGCCACCTTCTTGCTTCCGTTGGAGAGTTTCCTTCGGCCCTGGCCGACGCTGGCCGCTGTACAAGCTGAGCTGACGCGGGGCGAGAGCTGGTCGATCCGGCTGCTGGCGCTGCTCCGCGGCCTGCTGCTGGCCCTGCCAGTGGCTATTGTTTTTCTGGTTTTGCTGAGTTCAGCCGACCTGATTTTCGCCGATTGGGTGGAAGAAGCGCTCCAATGGATCAACCTGGAACGTCTCTTCGATTTTCTGGGGCGGACCACACTTGTGCTGCTGGTGGCAGTGGTCTTGCTCGGAGCCTGGGTTGCTTCGATGCGGCGATCGCGGGAGGAAGGGCTGGTACGAGATGGCGAGCCAATCTTGCCCAGCTTCCTTGGTGTGACGGAGGCGGGTTTGGTCCTGGGAACGGTGGACTCGATCTTCGCGTTGTTCGTGCTGGTGCAGTTCCGCTACTTTTTCGGGGGAGAGGCGAATATCAGTCAGGCGGGCTACACCTATGCGGAGTATGCGCGTCGAGGTTTCGGCGAACTGGTGGCCGTTTCCTTTCTAACGCTCGGGCTCATCCTGGTGCTGAGCAGCTGGACCAAACAGGAAATTCGACAGGACCGTGCTCTCTTTCGCTCGCTGAGCGCCCTGGCGGTGGCCTTCACCGGCGTGATGCTGGTCTCGGCAATGTTCCGACTACAGCTCTACGAGCGGGCTTACGGGTTCACCCGGCTGCGGACCTACACCCATGTGGCCATTATCCTGCTGGCCATTCTGTTCGCAGCCTTTCTGCTGCTCTTGTTTATGGGGAGGCTGCGCCGGTTTGCCGGGGTATGTCTATTGGGCGGCGTCGGCTTTGCGTTGGCACTGGCTGCCATCAACGTGGATAAGTTGATCGTTGAGCAGAACTTTGAGCACCTGGAAGAGATCGGCGAACTTGACAGCTGGTTTTTGACAACGTTATCGGATGACGCTGTGCCGGCGCTGGTCGCGAGGCTGGAAATGGTGCCGCAGGAGGATCGGCCGGTGCTGCTGGCTGGCCTTTCATGTCGGCGTCATTTGCTAAACAAACGGGCGGAGCAGGCGGGCTGGCCCTCCTTCCGGTGGCCCCACCAGCAGGCAAGTGCAGCTCTTGAGAATATTGAGGGGCTGCTGGATGAGTATCCGGTGGAGAAGGAGGAAAATTACTCCCAAATTAAGCTCGGCGAAGAGGAGTACTTCTATTGCTACGACTTCGACTTTCGGTAGCGTTCTGATGTTCGGCAAAGCCGAGAAATGCGGCGAGCGCTACGGCCAGAGTGGCCTGGGTGGGAGCCGCCGTAGCGCCCTCCCCATCAACCACTCAGGACTTCCCATCATGGTCTTGGGGTCATCTGCGCTGGGAGTATTGGAAGCTGTGGGCGTAGGTGTGGGCGGCGGAGCATCCGCACGGGTGAGGCTTGCTTCCATGACCCAGCCGGTGCGGTCGCCGAAGTCCACCTTCCACCAGTAATTGTCGGTTGCCCACACACCTTGCAGGCCATTAGGTTCCGGAACGATGGTGCCTGTTTCGCCTTCCTTGATATCCCATGGCGTCTGGAAGTTATTTCCGGGGCCCATGCCTAGATCGATAAGCCGGCTGGCTCGCACCTGCTCACCGACGGCAAAGGTGCTCGAGCTTTCCTTCGGGCGGACCTGAACCATCATCAGGCCATTTGCCACTGGACGCTCTGTGCCGTCGGAGGGGCGGTTGACGATCTCACCGTCAACCCAAAGCGCCGAGGAGCCGCCGCCGTCCTGGTTGATCCCCCAATTGGCCTCCAGCCGATCACGACAGAAGCGGCCAAGGTGTTCGATGGTCAAGCCACGGCTGAGGCCCTCCTGGCGACCGTCGGCGACAACAAAATAAAGGTAGTCATCGTTAAAGCAGATAGCCGTACGGGGGTCGGCGACGGTGGCGCCGGCATTGTGGTCGAAGGATCGGATTTCGCCATCCACCAGGAACTCAAAGCTACCCGAGAGACTGGCATATGCCTCGGCCCACCCCTCATCCCGCTGGGATTGGCAGTTGCTTTCATAGTGGCGGATTGCGGAGGAGATTCCGATTCGGTCCCCGACCATAAGTTGGTCCTGAAGCCACTTAGCGGCGGCCCCTCGCGGCCGGAGGATGATCTCGTCGAAGGGTATGGGGTTGCTTCCACCATCGAGAAAATCGGTCACAACGCCGGTGGCCATACCGGGTTTCGGCAGGATGGAAAGAGGACCTTCCATGGCAACCCGAATTTCTAAGCCAGCACCTTCAGGCGTGCGGCGCCCGTAGTGTGGGGTGAAGATGGTGATTGTGTTGCTCTCCGTCCAGCCGTTGATGTTGGCCACAGGGTGGCTTGCACCCGTTCGCAACACTGTCAGCAGTTGCTCCCCTTCGGGGTGGCTGACGCAGCCGCCGACGAAGGCGAAGCGATCCTGCCGCCAAACGAAGCCGCTGCCACCCGCCAGGTCGTCGAATTTCCGGATATAGGAACCACCCTGGACCATCCCAGCGTAGGGCACGCCGGATTCGATGTCGTGGAAGGAACCGTTGATGGCCGCGACCACATCCATGGTGGCGCCCAGCTCGGGCTCCCAGGAGCTCAGGGAGCCGTCATAGGTAGCCACCATCCCGCTCACCGTGTCTTTACCCGAATCGAGCTGTCGCTTGCCTAGACTGGTTTCAAGGGTGACATGTGGATTGTCCCGGTCCATTCGGGCGACGTACACGCGCACGGGTCCTGACAGTAGAAACTCCTGGTAATCCACGCCCTCGGCGATGGGCCGCCAGTCGTCGGCGTAGGCCGGCTGCGGCAGCAGCATGCCGACCAGCAGCGCCAGACCGAGCAAGGCCTGCCAGCGGGTGCTGTTGCGACGACGCCCCCGTGTTTTTCCCGAAGTATCAGTTCTCATGAGCGCTAAGGTTACCATCATGCCGCGTTCTTGTGCAGTGGTGCGCTGGTAACGGGATGGAACACAGGCGAAGCGGCCGCCAACGTCTCGGCATTGGGCCAGCTACGCCTCCGGGATCAGTGGCTGCGCCAGGACCGATGCCGATAGATATAGCGGGTGAAGCTCGAGTGTCAGCCTGTTGGTCTGAAGATGAGGATCCCCTTGCATAAGGAATTCGGCCTCTTCCATCGAATCTGCGCGCAAAATGAGAATCCCCCGCAGATCGCTGCCATCCGGGGTGGGGCCTGCCAGCAGCAAATTGCCCGCTTCCCTGAGGCGCTGCAGGCCGAGCAGGTGCTGTTGCTGGTTGGATTCCAATTCGAGGCTGGAGACAGCTGTCCAGGTCGGCCCTTTTTTCAACAGACCCAGATAGAGCTGAATCAAATCCGGCGGCGGCTCGCCGCGGCGTCGGTCGCTTCCTTGGTCATCCATCTCTGATCTCCCATTGAAGGGAATTATCTTAGCCTTGCAAGGTGCCTCCAGCAGCCCACTTGCCGACGGCTGGGCGTCGAGGCGATCTGGACAGTGTTGCGCAGTTCCCCGCCCATCCAGTTTTAACCTTCACCCACGGGGAAGGATCGATTGGGGCTTGTCCTCCTTATCCCGGCGCTGAACGCTAAGTTCTGAGCCCTACGCTCTGGGCTCTAATCGTTCCCTACTCCGTCAAAGGCACCGGCTCAATGGGCGCCGCCAGGGACCAGTTAAGAGTTCCGCCTCCGCCGCCGAAGGGCTTGCTGACCTGATAGCCATTGGCGGCGGTGAATTGCACATCCTCATACTGGACCACCGGCAGCATCCACTGGAAGGGGCCCGTGTCGCAATCCTCGCCGCTGCAGCAGCTTATGGATGTGTCGATATCGCCCCAGTTCTCGACGATGTTGAGGTGGACGACGCCTCGATCGCAGATGCCATCGATATTGACGATCACCTCCATCGGGGCTTCAAAGCTGCAGGTCTTATCCCCGCGGCCGAAATTTCCCGAGGCGGTGCCGTTGACGACGACTTGGCCGGGACTGAAGGGCATATGAACGGTGCCATCGGTTAAGCCTTCCGCGACCGAAAGCAGGATCATGCCGCTGCTGACGATATCCCATGTGCCGAAACCCGGAGTGTCGTATTTCACGGCGTGCTTGAACCACAGAGCGTAGGGTTCGGGTGAATCCGGGCAGCGGAAATCGGCCATGCTGCTGTCGCCGAGGGCCGGCTGAGCTTGATCGCTGGACTGGTCACCATTGTCGGCACCCTGCGCATCGCCTGCGGAGAGATCGATGAGATCGAGCGAGCCCTCCTCGGCGCTCCCCTCGGGATTGGAGAGCAGAGGTATCGGCAGATTGCAGGATGCAGCGATGAGGCTGAGCAGAAGCAGCGGGATCAGGATGCGGATCCGAGAGGGGTAGAACATGTTCGCCTCCCCTGGCTGGCTCGGCGGAGGTCGCCGAGGTCCTCACTAGGATAGCGTGAAAATGTGCACAAACTCAAGTGCCAAGCCGCGCGAACCCGCCGGCAAAGGGCTCAGGCCATTGCGATTTGCATTTGGCCAACAGGAC
>JBKHKF010000197.1:0-5569 GCA_046537745.1 Anaerolineales bacterium
GCCTGGACCTGCTCCCAGGTGCTTTCAAAAGAATTGTCGTTGTGAATGACGACGTTGGCGGCTCGCAGCTTCTGCTCCTGAGGAGATTGGGCTTCGATGCGCTGACGGGCGGTGGCTTCGCTCAAACCTCGCTTGTGCATCAGGCGTTCGATTTGCAGTTTGCGAGGCGCGTTGACCACCCATATCGTGTCGCAGCCGGCTGCTAGGTCGGTCTCCAGCAGCTTGATGGCCTCGATGACCACCACGCTCTGCTGGGAGCGACGAATCAGGATGTCCACCGCGTGGGAAACCAGCGGATGGACAATGTCCTCCAGTTTCTTCAATGCGTTCTCATCAGAGAAGACGATTTTGGCCAGGCGAGCCCGGTCCACGTGCCCCTGGTCATCCAGAATCCAGTCGCCAAAATACTTGATGACCAATTTGTGGCCAGGGGCGCCCTGGGAAATAGCCCGATGGGCCAGCGAATCGGCATCAATGCCGTAGGCGCCGAGATGCTCGAGCATTTTTCGCACCACGCTTTTGCCAGTGGCTATATTGCCAGTGACGCCAACAACGTACTTGCCGGGCCAACGACTCAATTCAATACCTCCAGAATGAAATTAGCTTGATCATTCTAGGCGTTCCGACTGGGCTTGTCAAAAGAGAAGGCTCAGGGGAGCTGGCTGTGATAAACCTGGTTGCCCGCCGCAACAAAGAGGTCATTGGGCGGTCCCAGGGTCAGGGCGGTGACGTTGGTGTTGAAGGGTACTTCCGGCTGGATGCGGCCCTGGTAGGCCATCCTCATGCTGTAGTGGTGGACGACTCGCTCGGCTGCGTCCAGGAAGTAGAGCGACGGTTCAGGTGGCGGGGAGTAGATCATCTCGGAGATCACCGCGCTCGGAATGACGTTGGTCTCAGTCCCATCATCCCGCTCATCGCGAAAGCGTAAATCTTGTTCACAGGTGACGGTGAATCGGGAACCCCCGGAATCGGTCTGACGCGTCCGTAAACAGCGATCAAGTGTGCCATCGCTGTGCAGGATATAGAGATTGTCCTGGGATTTGGCCAGGTCGATGGCGTCGCTCAAATCAGGGACATTTTCCGCAAAGTAAAGCCCGGCATCGCCGCTGAACAAGCCGCCGGTGGCGTCATAAATCCAGACGGAGTTGGCCTGCGGGTCCAGAATATAAAGCGTGTCGCCGAAGACGTCGATTGCCTTGATCAAGCCAAAGCCGGTGGATGGTGGCGTGATCTGGCCGGTCAAAGATCGCCGGTCCGGGGCGCAATATAGCAGCGTTCCATCGGCGTCGATGGCGACTACGCCCTCCGCGCCGAGCGCGCCAGGTTCCTGCTGAACGGCGATGTCCACTGGCGTGCTCATTCCCGTCACACTGTCGGGGCCATCCAGGCAATCGAAATCCCGATTGATCTCGTAACCGCGGCCGGTCGCCCAGCTGTGCCAGAGACGGGCGTTGGCGGCGTCCAGCACATAAAGGTCACTGGCGGTGGCGGCCAGATGGGTAAGACGGGCATCGCCGCCGAACCCACCGCTGACCACCGGCGTGAATTCAAGACGCTGCACCAGATCGAGTTCGTCCAACGCGGATTGAACCTGCTGTTGGAGCAGTGTCAGATTTTGGTCTTCGCCGTAGCTGGTGGCTTGCTCCAGATAGTACTGGGCCAACCGCCAGTTTTCCTCCGCGCTTTGGGGATCCTCGGCAGTCTGAGCCGTCCCGATGGCAGTCTGAGCTTCCAAAAGATAGGCCTGATACTGCTGGCTGCGTCCGCGTCCTAAATAGACCACAGCCACCAGGGCGACGACAATTAAAGGAATGGCAACGGCGGTAGCCGCCAGCAGCGCCGGTGAGAATTCCCCGGGCCGAGGCGGCTCGACGACGCCGGGCGCCAACCGGACCAGCAGCCGGGTGAGCGCGGCGGCGGCTTTGACAAGCCCGCGCCGAGCGAAGGCCGTGACCGGTTGGAGTCGATCGGTCAAGTTCTTCAGGGCCCCTTCCAGCGCAGCCGTCGGAGGACGGGCCTGCTTAGGCGCTCGACCAACGTTTTGTGCCGCCGCGGCCGTCGTTTCCTGAACCGGCCGGGCCGCCTGGCCGCTCGGCACAAAACGAAGGAGCATGCCGACAGCATCTCGCTTCAATGAGTGGCTTAGCTGCTCAATAGCGGCGGCTGGCTCGAAGCTGCCGATGGCTTTAAGAACAGGGTCCGACCAGAGCTCACCTTCGACAGCGCTTAAGAGCAGCATGTCGCCGATATGGGCCTCAAAATGGTGATAGCGTAGCGCCACGGTGGGTGCCAGGCCCAGGGGCCGTTGGTCGGTTTGCTGGACATGAAAACGCTGGACCTGCTGGCCGCGAAGGTGGACCGCCTGCCCTGCGCCTGCCTGAGCCAGATAGACATCAGAGCCGCGCAGCACTCCCAGCAGCAGACTGCAACGGATGGATGAATCAGGTCGATTGCGGTTCAGATCGATCAGCCGATCGTTGATGGCAGCGGCGGCCTCACGCGTGGCGGCGGTCACGGAGCCGGGTGTCCGGTAAAAGACCTCGGAGGCAGCTTGCGCCAGGTGCTGCCGGAATCCGCCTGGCGCCTTGCCATCACTCAGGGTCAAGGTGAGAAAGAGCAGATCCTCGGCGCGTCCGCGCCCTGACCGCCGCGGTGCGCTGCGGGCCAGCGTGCCGGGGGGAGGCGTGGAGCGCAGCCCACCGCCGGCGATATGGATGAGGCCTACATCTGCTTCAAGGTTTGGGGACATTGCCGCCATTGTACTGAATGCGAATTTGACCTGCAATCAAGGCTGCAAGATTCACGCCGTGGTGGATTGGCTGAGAAAGCCAATCCTAACTGTCCGCATCGGCAGGCACGGTGGCCAAGGGAACGGGAGTTGAGGTGGGACCGGGCGTTGGTGTTGAGGTGGCGGTGGCAATGACTGCCTCGGCTGGCGGCTCCTGGGTGGACCCCGGTGGGTCCGTGGTTGAAGTCTCCGGCGCCGCTGTGGATCGAGTCTCAAGCCAACCGCTCAGGAGATTGGTGTTCCACGGCCAGGAGTTCGTCCGCCAACTGAAGAAAAGCAGGGCAAAGACGAGCACCAGGCCGGCGGCACCAGTCAGCAGACCGCGGGTCCAGCAGCCGGTGCCAGCTTGCTTGATAGGTGTGCTTGGAACTTCGAGGGCAACGACGGTAATGTTGTCGTGACCGCCGCGATCCCGTGCCAGTTCAACCAGTGAGTGGACGGCATCGGCCGGGTCTTTGGAGCTCAGGGTTTCAGCGATCTCCTCGGCGCGGACAAGATCAGTCAATCCATCGCTGCAGAGCAGCAGCGTGTCCCCGGTGGATAGCTCCATCCCCTGGTGGGAGGTGGAGCCGGTTCCCTTTGAATCCCCGGCCAACCGAATCCGCAGATCGGGTTCGGGGATTTCTTCGCCGCCGATGTGGCGTCGGAGAACATGTGCGTTGGGATGATCCTCCGCCTCTTCGCTGGTGATGATGGAGTGGTCGAGAGCTTCCTGGACCCAGGTGTGATCATTGCTCAGCTGCCGGATTCCATCCTGGTTAAGCAGGTAAATACGGCTATCACCGACATAAGTCATGTACAGACGGCGTTTGATAACCAAGACGATGGCGAGTGTGGAGCCCATGCCCTCCAGGGATGGATCCTTCCTGGCAGCCTCAATTACCGCTTTCGCAGCGTCGGAAACTGCCGCGCGGAGAGTCGGCAACGGATCCCGACCCGAGCTGCTGGCGACGCGCTCGACCACAGCTTCAACAGTCATTTCGGCTGCCACTTCGCCGGCTTGATGGCCGCCGACGCCATCGGCCACGACGGCCAACAGCGCTGGTGTTCCCTTGCGGCCGATTTCATATGCGGTCACGGAATAACGATCTTCGTTATGGGATCGGCGCTCACCCGGGTGGCTCAGCGCACCTACATGCAGGTGTGGTTTGTCGACAGGGTTCACGGGATCTCCTCGTCAAGCGGCTTCTTGGCTTCCTTCGATGTATTGGCGTCAATGCGTTCAATCCGCGTTTCAGCCCGGGCACCGGCTTTCGGCAAAACAAAGCGCAGGCCGATCCGGCCCAAACGGATTTGATCGCCGTGCTTTAGCCGAACGCCGTCCTTGGGGACCTGTTCGAAATTTACCCATGTTCCAGCAATGGAACCCTGGTCTCTCAGCAGGTAATCCCCGCCAGCCTGTCGGATCAAACGGGCATGCAGCCCTGAAACCGAATCATCCCGAAATGGGTACGCAGATAGGGAGGCGTCCGCGCCCAGTGTGATGTCAACGCCGGTGAGGGGGATAGGCTTGCCTTCCTGACCGTTAGGTGTGAGCGGTACGAGGAAAGCCTCCGCCCCCTGGCTGGTCGGGTCTTGCAGCCTGGCGCGTTGAAGCGGTTGCACAGCCGGTGCAGCGGGTTGTTCGGGTTCTGTCCGCGTTATGGGCCGCTGACTCAGATTGATCAACAGCATAGCTCCGATGGTGGCGACGACCAGGATACCGACAATCATGGCCAGCGGAGCCAGGGCTGGACGAAGCGCTGCTAATCCGCTCGGTGGTGGTTCGACGAGAAGCTGTACTGTGTGAGGGGCTGTCGTTCCCTCGAGGCCCAAGGAATCCATCACGGTGACACTGAGCTCAACCGTTTGATCCTGAGCGTAACCCGAAAGATCCCAGGCAAACTGGTCGAAGGGCGGGCCCGTTCGCTGGCTGGATTCTTGACCATTCACCATCAGCGTGCTGTTGACCAGCGCCCGTGGATGATCATCCGGAAAAGTGACAAGGATCTCAATTGGGTGCTCGGTCGGGGGAATGAGCTCAAGCGGCACGGAGGGGTCTTCGGATGAACGTTCGATTTCAAGCGGAGGCTGTATGAATGTGACCTCCGGTGGTAAGACCGTCAGTTGGAAGTCACGGCTCTCGGATTCTGCAATCAAGCCCGTACTGGTCACCTGCAGTTGGATCTGGTGTGTGCCTGATTGGGAAACGCCGGAAATGTAAGTAATCCGATACTGGGTGCGTTGGGACAGGATTTGTCTTTGAAGGTCGGCCAGATCCGGATTTTCCGGGCCGATGGTCACGAGCCGGCCGCCGGTGGATTCTGCCAGCTGGTTGAGTGAATCGAGCGCGTCCTCCTCAAGCTCGGCAGGTGGATTGACCAGGATGGGGAATATCGAGACGCCGATTTCTTGCGCTCGCGCAATTGTATTCGTCAGCGCCAGTTCTTGATCGACCCCAATAGGTGTAGTGAAGAAAAGGATGTAGGAAGGCAGGTCCAAGCTGCCTCTCTCATCCTCCAGGTAGCTCATGGATTCCAGCAAAAGGTCAAAATCGACTTCAGCGGGGCTGAAGGTTGGCTCGAATTGATTCAGCGCAGATGCCAATGTGGCGCTGGAGGAGCTGTGCTCAACGATGGGTCCAGTCCCGGTTACAAGGCTCAAATCATCCGCCGCGAACTGGCTAGCCTCCGGTTGGGTCCACCAGTTCAAAAGAGCATCTCTGGCGTAGGTAAAGCGGGTCCTGCCGCTTGGGTCGCGCCGCCCCATGGCCTCGTTGGTGTTGATGACGAAGAGCTGTCG
>JBKHKF010000198.1:0-5567 GCA_046537745.1 Anaerolineales bacterium
GAGTTTGCTCAGCTCGACCGAATGGTGCTGCTCCAACCTTCCTCGCACGCCACCGAGGATGCAAGCTGGATCGCCGAACGAGTCGGTAATATGCATCCAAATACCCCCCTCGATTCCGCGGATTACGGACCCAGCACTGCCACTCTGGTGGGTGAAAACGGCTTGGGTTTGATCGCCCTGGAATCCGAGGACGAACCCCTTTGAACTGTCCTCCATCTGGCTTGCCAAACTGAAGTTTTGCCGCCATCATCGATGGTATGATGCGCCTTGTGCCCTGGAAGAAAATGAAGCTCAAAACCAATGAACTCTGCGATTGAAAAACTAGAAAAGTACATTCGTCTCGAAGCTCGTCGTTCCTTCGACAACGGCGCGGTGCTTGGAGGCATGGAACGCATGATCGGGCCTTGGGTCCAGGAGGCCCGCAGATCTGATCTGGAGGAAAGCGTCATTGACGCTGTCCAGGAGCGATTGCGGGACTATCATCGACTCAGCCCAAAATCGCGCAGGGAGGTTCTGAGGGGGCTATGGACTCGACTGAACCGCGTCGCTGACCTCGGCGATTTCCCTTCAGCAGAGGCTTCCGAGGCCCAACCCGCCCCTGAGCCGGTCAAGCCGGAATCAAGCAAAGAATCAGCTGAACTCGACGGAAATGGCCCCGATGAGCCTGTCGAGAAACCAGCGGCCGACATCGAAAAGACCAAGTCAGCTTCGACGGAGGGATCAACGGAGGATCTGGAGCGCAAGCAACCCAAAGGCGCTCCGGCGGCGCGTGAAGCTGTCCGTGCCGAGGAGGAGATCCCCGCCGAACTCGACGCACCGCTGACCACCATCTCGGGGATCGGCCCGAAATCCGCCAAGACGCTGAAAAAATTGGAACTGGAAACGTTGGGTGACCTGCTCTGGCATTTCCCCCGCCGCTACGACGATTACTCTCAGCTTGAGACCATCAATCGCCTTTGGTATGGACAAGAAGTGACCATCATAGCCAACGTCGAAGACATCCGCGTTCGACCCGTTCGCTCCGGCAAGATGAAACTGACCGAGGCAACGGTTGGAGATGGCACCGGCACCCTTCGCGTCACCTGGTTCAATCAGCCATGGATCGCGCGCAAACTTAAGCCCGGCCAGGCCGTGGTGCTTTCCGCCAAGGTGGATCAGTACCTCGGCAAACTCGTGATGACGAATCCTGAATGGGAAATGTTGGATCGGGAGCAGCTGCACACCAACCGGATCGTCCCTGTTTATCCGCTGACCAAAGGCGTTACGGCCAAATGGATGCGGAAGGTGATGCATTCGGTGGTGAACCGGCTGGCGCCCCGCGTGCCGGATCCATTGCCGGAAACCGTCCGGAACGAAGTCGATCTCCCCACCCTGCCACAGGCGCTGCAGCAGGTGCACTTCCCCGGCGACCAGCAGAAACTCCGCCAAGCGCGGCACCGGCTGGCTTTTGATGAAATGTTCCTATTACAGCTGGGCGTGCTGAAACAGAAGGAGACTTGGGAGGCGCTAGAAACCGAACAATTGCCCGTACCCGAGGCATGGGTCGATCGCTTCTTGGGCAATCTCCCCTTCACCTTGACCCAGGGGCAGGCTCAGGCGCTCAAGGACGTGCGCGCTGATCTTGCCTCCGAGCAGCCGATGAACCGTCTTCTTGAGGGCGACGTCGGCTCGGGCAAGACCGTCATCGCAGCCGCCGCCATCGGGATCACAGCGCATAACAACGCGCAATCGGCCATCATGGCACCCACAAGCATTCTGGCAGAGCAGCACTACGCTACGCTCAGCACGCTCCTTACACAAGGAACTGACCTGAACCCCGAGGAAATCCAATTGCTTCTTGGCGATACCAGCGAGTCCCAAAAAGAGCTGATCCGTCAAGGTTTGGCCGACGGCACCATCAAGGTGGTGGTGGGAACCCACGCGCTGCTTGAGGATCCTGTCGATTTCAAACAATTTGGCCTGGCGATCATCGATGAACAGCATCGGTTCGGCGTGGAACAGCGGGCAGCGCTCCGCGACAAAGGTGAAGCGCCCAACCTGCTCGTGATGACCGCCACCCCAATCCCCCGCTCATTGGCGCTGACAATTTATGGGGACCTTGACCTCAGCATCATCGATGAGCTGCCCCCCGGACGGCAGCCGGTCAAGACCCGCCTGCTCTCCCCCCTCAACCGCTCCAGGGCTTACAACTTCATCTTGGGCCAGCTGGAAGAAGGGCGGCAGGCGTTCATCATCTATCCACTGGTGGAGGAATCCGACAAAGTCGAAGCCAAAGCGGCGGTCGAAGAACATGAGAAGCTCCAGAAGGAGGTGTTCTTTGACTACAACGTTGGCTTACTGCACGGCCGCATGAAGGCCGAGGAAAAAGAACAGATCATGTCGCAATTCAGGGCCGGCGAGCTTCACGTGCTGGTTTCCACCTCCGTTGTCGAAGTTGGTGTGGATATACCCAATGCCAGCGTGGTGGTAATTGAGGGCGCCAATCGCTTTGGTCTCGCCCAACTGCACCAGTTCCGCGGCCGCGTCGGCCGATCCCAGCATGAATCCTTTTGTCTTCTCATCCCAGACAGCGACGATGAAATGGACAATGAGCGGCTTAAGGCAATGGAAAGGACCAACAACGGGTTCGAACTGGCTGAAAGAGACCTTGAGCAGCGTGGCCCCGGTGATTTCTTTGGAACCCGCCAATCCGGCTTCGCTGAAATTCAAATGGCGCAGCTGACCGATGTGCATTTAATCGAGAAAGCACGGCGCCAGGCACAAGCCCTATTTAAAAATGACCCCGAACTCAAGAAACAAGAGCACGCCTCGTTGGCCAGAGCCGTCGAACGCGCCTGGTCCGACGGGAGAGGAGATATTAGCTGATGGTTCGCGCTGTTTTCCCCGGAACTTTCGACCCAATCCATTACGGGCACATCGATATCGCCAGCCGCGCAGCTAAATTGTTCGATGAACTCATTATCGCCGTTTATGACCGGCCGATGAAAGAATTACTCTTCACTCCAGAACAGCGGGTGGATTTGGTGGAGAGGAGCTTTAACAATTACAAGAACGTTCAGGTGATGGGCTATAGTGGACTCACGGTGGATTTCTGCAATGAAGTCGATGCCGGTGTCATCGTCCGAGGCTTGCGCGTATTCTCGGATTTTGAGCATGAATTCCGGATGGCGCTTGCCAACCACCGGCTGGCCCCAGAGATCGAGGTCGTCGCACTCATCACCAGCGAAGAACACACATTTCTGACGGGAACAACGGTCAGGGAAGTGGCGACCCTGGGCGGCGACGTTTCCAGCTTCGTCAACGACATCGTGATCGAGGCGCTGCAAGACAGGCTGAAGGAACTGGGTGAGGAGGGCAGCTCCCGATTCTCCGTTTCTTCGCTGCGGGACTGATCGAGTTGACCGGGTTTCCCAATCGGTGTAGGCTTCGGCCTGAGGCTTGCACCTAAGGGGGCGTCCGAGTCGCACAACAGTACGGACCGGAGGCGATGTATGGACATCCTTCATTTAGTGGATCGGCTCGAAGAACTCTTTAACGAAAGTCGGCCCATTCCACTGACACATAACGTCATCGTCGATGAGGACCGCATCCTGGAAATCATCGATCAAATGCGTATTTCCATCCCTGAGGAAGTAAAAAAGGCTCAGCAGGTGCTGGCCCAGCGAGATCGCGTCCTGGCGCAAGCGCAGGAGGAAGCCAACCGTACGCTTCAGATGGCAAAGAAGAAGGCCGAAGAAGTGGTCTCCGATGAAGCCATTGCTCAGGCCGCCGAAAAGCGAGCCGAACAGATTATTGAACAGGCTCGCGCCGACGCCGAGGCCGTCCGACGGGATGCCGATGAATACGTCATCGATACATTGGGATCACTTGAGGATGAGCTGACCCGATTGCTGACCCAGGCTCGCAACGGCATTGCAAAACTAAATACGGATCGAGTCCGCCGTCCCTCTGATGAAGACATTCCGCAGATTCAGGAGATGGGCGAGGAATAAGGCGCTTTATCTCGAGATATTCATACAAGGAAAGCGGCTGGCTATATAATCAGCCGCTTTTTAATTCAATGCATGGATCCGGGACAGTTTAGGCCTCTGAAGACTCTCGAAGAACCTCCGGTTCGATGTTCGCCTTCTTGGCGGCAGCTTTCAGGAAGGCGAGGAAGAGCGGATGCGGGCGATCTGGCCGGGAGAGAAACTCCGGGTGGAACTGACTGCCGACCATGAAGGGATGTTCCCTCATTTCGGCGATCTCCACCAACCGACCGTCCGGTGAGAGCCCAGAGAAAGCCATCCCGTGGTCCCCCAGAATCTCCCGATAGGTGTTCTTGAATTCAAAGCGATGTCGGTGGCGTTCCTGCACAACGGATTGACCATACGCCTCCGCCGCCTTTGTTCCAGGCTGCAGATGGCAAGGATAGAGACCCAGTCGCATGGTGCCGCCCATGTCCGAGAGCTCGCGTTGGTCCGGCATCAGGTCGATGACGGGATGGGGAGTGCTGCGATCAAATTCTGTCGAGTTGGCGTCTTCCGTTCCCAGCACCTCCCTGGCTAAGTCGATCACCATCACCTGCATCCCCAGGCACAGTCCCAAATAAGGCACGGCCTGCGTGCGAGCATATCTGGCCGTCTCGATTTTGCCCTCGATCCCTCTGGAGCCAAAGCCACCAGGCACAATAATGCCGTGTGCACCCTCCACCAGGCTCCAATTCTTTCCCTTCTCAAGCTCGGCCGAATGGATCCACAAGATCTCCACATCCACGCCGAGCACCAGGCCCGCGTGTCTGACGGCCTCCCTGACGCTCATATAGGCATCTTGAAGCTCGACATACTTCCCGACCAATGCGATCCGCACCTGAGGCCGCTCAGAGCGCTCACGGGAAACAATATCCTCCCAGGAGGACCAATCTGGCTGGCTCCGGGCTTCCAGGCCCATTCGATCCAGTAAGAATTCGCCCAGCTGCTCCCGTTCAAGCATCAGCGGAACTTCGTATAACACAGAGGTGGTGGTCAACGGGATAACCGCCCGGGATTCAACGTCACAAAATAGCGCGATCTTGGCCCGCAGTTCCTCGCCCACCGGATGATCAGAGCGCGTGATGATCACATCGGGTTGAATTCCGATCCCCCTCAGTTCACGCACCGAATGCTGCGTTGGTTTGGTCTTCAATTCGCCGGTGGCACCGATGTGCGGCAGCCAGGTCACATGGATATAGAGGCTGTTTTGGCGCCCGACGTCGGAACGCATCTGGCGGAGCGCTTCCAGAAACGGCAAAGATTCAATATCGCCGACGGTGCCCCCGACCTCCACGATCACCACTTCGGCGTTCAAGGATCGGGGCACCAGCTGAATGGCGCGCTTGATCTCGTTGGTTATGTGCGGGATCACCTGGATCGTTCCCCCGAGATAATCCCCGCGCCGCTCCTGGGCGATCACCTCCGAGTAGATCTGACCGGTGGTGACGTTGCAGACTTGGGTCAGGCTGGCATCGATGAAGCGCTCGTAATGGCCCAGGTCGAGATCCGTTTCCGCCCCGTCATCCAGCACGAACACCTCCCCGTGCTGGTATGGGC